>NZ_JALBGX010000400.1:0-223 GCF_023006465.1 Rhizobium sp. PRIMUS64
TCCCGGATGCGCACGAAGGTTACATCAGTTGGGAACGGGCGGAGGAGATCCGCAAGATGGTCAGCGACAATGTACCGGCCAGTCGCCATCATGGAGCGCCGAAGCATGGCGGCGCTCTGCTTGCCGGCCTGTTCCGCTGCAAAAGGTGCGGCCGGAAGCTGACGGTTCGTTACACAGGAGCCAACCATAACATCCCGCGCTATTCCTGTTGGCGAGGGTTGCT
>NZ_JALBGX010000401.1:0-223 GCF_023006465.1 Rhizobium sp. PRIMUS64
CTCATCAATGAAGTGGTCGCCGATCTCGATGATGGAACCTCTGAGATCGTCCTCGTCATTCATTGGGTTGGAGGCGTCCACACCGAACTGCGCCTGCCGAAGCGACACCGTGGCCAAAGAAATGCGACCCCTGACGACATTGTCGACGCTGTGAAACAGCTCGTCTTGATCGCCAATGATGATGTGATTGCCGGTGTCCTCAATCGCAACGGACTGACGACCG
>NZ_JALBGX010000402.1:0-223 GCF_023006465.1 Rhizobium sp. PRIMUS64
ACGGTTGATGAGATCCTTTTCGCCGCGAATGATGGCATTGCGACCAAAGCGCTCGTCGAGTGCCCGGCTGACGGCGGCGAACTCCCGGCGAATGCTGGGATCGAGAGGGGCGGCGGAAGCCGTCAGCTTGCGGTCGTTGTTCTTCGCCTCGGCAGTCAGTCGCATGAGCACGTCTTCCGCCGCCGTCGACAGAGCAGGAATGGCAACCGCCATGCGCCGTCGC
>NZ_JALBGX010000403.1:0-223 GCF_023006465.1 Rhizobium sp. PRIMUS64
GAGTTTGGAACGGCTGAAGATCCATGGGCCATCGGGTAGCGGATGAGCCCCCTTAATATCGCCAGCCTCGGCCGCCAGACGCAGCGTCTTTGGCGATATCCCGAGTAACTTCGCCGCACCGCCCAGATTAAGCCATGGCTCAACCCCGTCGATCTGCGGACGGAAGACCGGAATCTTGCGATATGACCTCAGCGCGGTGACCCGCTCCCGTGTCCAGCGATTG
>NZ_JALBGX010000404.1:0-223 GCF_023006465.1 Rhizobium sp. PRIMUS64
GTCGCGGGCGAATATGGCGAAGCCGTCATAGCCGTGATACGGGCCGGAATAATCCCAGGAGTGCATCTGGCGGAAGGGGATGCCCATCTTCTGCACCGGATACTTCTCTTTGATGCCGGACCCAACAAGGTCGGGGCGGATGCCTTCGATGAACTTTTCCAGCTCGTAACCGGTCACGTCGTCATAGATCAGCGTACCCTTGTTCACATAATGGCCGGTGCGC
>NZ_JALBGX010000405.1:0-223 GCF_023006465.1 Rhizobium sp. PRIMUS64
GCTGGTTCAGGCATTCTGCACGGAAGCGGCCATTGAACGCTTCGATGAAAGCATTATCAGTCGGCTTGCCGGGGCGTGAGAAGTCCAACGTCACACCCTTGGAATAGGCCCACAGGTCCAAGTCGCGCGACACGAACTCGGTCCCTTGGTCGACACGGATCGTTTTCGGATAGCCGGCTTTTTGGCACACCCGTTCAAGGGTTTGCACAACGTCTTCGCCTCT
>NZ_JALBGX010000406.1:0-223 GCF_023006465.1 Rhizobium sp. PRIMUS64
CAACGGCGTAGACGAAGTCAGGATCGCCGTAGATCGCGTATTTCTTCCCGTGCAGCCAGGCTTGGCTATCTGCCATAGCGTCGACGAGACGGCCGCGTTCCAGGCCGATTGCCGGAGGAATTTCCTTGCCGGTAATCTCCGAGACCTTCATCAGGAATTCGTCGGTCGCCTGAACACCCAGCGGATAATGGAACGAAGCCGTAACCTGACCGACCTCCTTGCA
>NZ_JALBGX010000407.1:0-223 GCF_023006465.1 Rhizobium sp. PRIMUS64
TGCGTTCAGCCAACCTTCCTTCTCGGCGACGAGGTTGCTGTATTCCTTGCTCGTTGCCCAGGCGACGAACTTCTCAGCAGCTTCGGCCTTCTGGGTCCCTGCCGGGATGGCCAGGCTCCAGGCCCAGAGCCAGTTGCCGCGCTTGCCGAGGCCCTTGTCCGGGGCGAGCGCGAAGCCGACCTTGTCGGCGACCTGCGATTGCTTCGGATCGGCGACGAAGGAA
>NZ_JALBGX010000408.1:0-222 GCF_023006465.1 Rhizobium sp. PRIMUS64
TGCCAAAATGGCTCCATCGCTACAATTGGCATCGACCCCATGGCAGCCTAAAATATAATACACCAATCAGCAGACTCGGCCTGACCGAGGACAACCTGTTGAGGCTCCACACCTAGAGCGTTTCAGGTTTTCACGGAAGCATATCCGGCATTGGCGAAGTAGTTGCTGCATTCGCTGGGCTCGATGGTTGTGACGAGCTGTCCGATGTGGCGCCAGGTGTCA
>NZ_JALBGX010000040.1:0-55496 GCF_023006465.1 Rhizobium sp. PRIMUS64
CTCGGCTCGCCGGAAGAGATCGCCGATCTCGCCGTCTATCTCGCCGGCGCGACCTACACGTCGGGCCAGGCGATCGCCATCGACGGCGGCTGGACGATCTGATTTCAGCTGATGCGGCCGGCCCGGCAGTCTTGCCGGCCGGCCCGGCCACTGCAATCGGCTCTATATAATCGGCGCATATAAACGGGAGGAACAACCATGACCCGCATCACCGACCTTCGTGTCTTCGATCTCCGCTTCCCCACGTCGCAAAGCCTTGATGGATCCGATGCGATGAATCCCGATCCGGATTATTCGGCGGCCTACGTCATTCTCGATACGGATGCGCCTGATCTTGCCGGCCACGGCCTGACCTTCACCATCGGCCGCGGTAACGACATTTGCTGCATGGCGATCGAAGCGATGCGCCACCTCGTCGTCGGCGCCGACCTCGCCGAGGTTCTCGCCCATCCCGGCACCTTCTGGCGGCACCTGACCAGCGACAGCCAGTTGCGCTGGATCGGCCCGGAAAAGGGCGCCATTCATCTGGCGACCGGTGCGGTCGTCAATGCCGTCTGGGATCTGCTGGCCAAACAGGCCGGCAAGCCTGTCTGGCGGCTCGTCGCCGAGATGTCGGCGGAGGAGATCGCCGATATCGTCGATTACCGCTACCTCACCGATGTGCTGACGCGTGCCGAGGCGGTCGAGATCCTGAAGCGCGCCGAGGCGGGCAAGGCGGAACGCATCGCCATCCTCGAAAAGGAGGGCTACGCCTGCTACACGACCTCGGCCGGCTGGCTCGGCTACGGCGACGAAAAGCTGCGCCGCCTCTGCCAGGAGGCGATCGATGCCGGCTTCAACCATATCAAGATGAAGGTCGGCCGTGACCTGGAAGACGATATCCGCCGTCTGAGGATTGCCCGCGAGGTGATCGGTCCCGATCGTTACCTGATGATCGACGCCAACCAGGTCTGGGATGTCGGTCAGGCGATCGACTGGGTCAAGGCGCTCTCCTTCGCCAAGCCCTTCTTCATCGAGGAACCGACAAGCCCGGATGATGTCGCCGGCCACCGCAAGATCCGCCAGGCGATCGCACCGGTGAAGGTTGCGACCGGCGAGATGTGCCAGAACCGCATCATGTTCAAGCAGTTCATTGCCGAGGGCGCGATCGACGTCGTGCAGATCGATTCCTGCCGCATGGGTGGGCTGAACGAGGTTCTGGCCGTGCTGCTGATCGCCGCCAAGTTCGACCTGCCGGTCTGGCCACATGCCGGCGGCGTCGGCCTCTGCGAATATGTGCAGCATCTGTCGATGATCGATTACGTCGCGGTGTCGGGCACCAAGGACGGCCGCGTCATTGAATATGTCGATCATCTGCACGAACACTTCCTCGACCCCTGCCTGATCGAGAACGCCGCCTACATGCCGCCCACCCTGCCGGGCTTCTCGATCGAGATGAAATCGGCCTCGATCAGCAACTATACGTTTCGAGGCTAAGTAAACTTCGCCGGCCGCATGTTGAATTCTTGATTTCGACAGTCTTTCTTGTCGACGATGGGCTTCCAATCTGACGGGACTGCTCCAATTGACTTGGAGGCGGCGAAGCTTGATTTTTAAAGCGCCGAGGAATATTTTCGTAGTGTGAATGCGGAGGGGGCCCAGCACCAGCAGGCCAGCAAATTTTATTGAACTTAAACAATAGAATGTTTGCGATCGAGCCATGCCCAAGTTTCACCACGTCAAGAGACTGTACGCTTATCTGCTGATCGTCGCGGCAATGCTGCTGTCGGTCGGCACCGCATCTGCCGCCATTACTGAAGAGAGCGGACGCCGCGTCGCTCTCGTCATCGGCAACTCGGTCTACAAGACGCTGCCCTCGCTTCCCAATCCTGCCAATGGCGCCGTGAAGATCGACAAGTCCTTCTGCATGCAGACGAAGGCCGTCACCCGCGCCGAGATGGCCGAATATTACACCGCCAACTCCGATCCCGCCGCAGCACAGGCCTATGCCGACAATCCGCAGCAGCCGGCCGACGACGTGCCTCTTGCCGTGGCGCAGAACTATACGGCCTGGCTGTCGAAACAGCTGAACGCCCCGGTCCACCTGCCGTCGGCGACGGAATGGATGGCAAGTGCAACAAAGATCACCACGGAAAAGCTGCCCGATAACGGCGATATCATCCTGCAATGGAGCGCCACCCCCTGCGAAGCCGGCGGCAATGTCGCCTTCATGGCGCAGGAGGGCTCGACCTTCGTCGTCTGCTCCGACGCTTCGGCCGGCGGCATCTTCCGGGTTACTGCCGAATTGCGGTGAGGGATCAGAAGGGTGGAGATCGGAAAGCGGGAGCTGTGTGCCGATTACTAGCCAATCTCAATGCGGTGTAGGCCAAGTACGACCAGAGCCGGGGCCGTCTCGAACAGGCCGAGTATCGCCGGACGGCATTCCTGAGCGGTCTGTCCAATGCCTGATTGCGGATATATTGGAAGAGGCGGACGCACTGCTGACGCGGCCAGAGCTGAAAAAGGCTCCGAAAATCGAGGCCGTCGCCAGGAAAATGAGAGAGTTCTAGCCGCGGGCAAACGCCGCCAGCTTCTCTCCCGCCATCCGATAGCGGATCCATTCCTTCTGCGGCTCCGCGCCGATCGCCTCATAGACGCGGATCGAAGGTTCGTTCCAGTCGAGCACACTCCATTCAAAGCGGCCGCAGCTCTTCTCTAGCGCGATCTGTGCTAGGCGCCGCAGCAGCGCCTTGCCGGCCCCCGAGCCGCGCGCGTCCGGTGTTACGTAGAGATCTTCCAGATAAAGGCCGTTCTTCGCCTGCCAAGTCGAATAGCTGAAGAAATAGACCGCCATGCCGATCGCTTGGCCTTCGCGTTCGCAGATCAGCGCATGCGTGACCGAACCGTCGCCGAAGATCGCCGCACGCGTGCTCTCCTCGGTCGCCTCGACCTCGTGGATCGCCTTTTCATAGTCGGCCAATTCGCGGACGAATCGCAGGATCGTTGCCGCGTCTAAAGGCGTCGCGGGGCGTACGGTAAGGGTCATGCGAGAGGCTCCTGATCTTGCGCTCCAGATGAAAGAACCGTCCCGGCCTGTCAACTGCATGAAGTGATGTGGAGACCGAAAAGGGAAGCGTGCGCCGCTGACACCGGGGCGGGCAATCGGTTGCGAACCCGGAATGCGTCCATCAGTGCACCACTTCGACGGAGCGCAGGGCACTCCCACATAAGGTTCCAGAGCGCCCTTTCTTCTTCATTCGACAGCTCGCGCTCAAGCCGCATACCTCTACACTTTTCAATTCCAAATTTCAGAATACGGCGTATATTGAACGTGGGGACTGCAGTATCCGTGCCTTGAGGGGTCGAGGACAATGTGCTGGAATACATCATCAGCATTCACGCCGGTTGGATTTGCTTTGCGAGGCCCGGCATCTCGCAAGATAGTATGGACGCTGGGAGACGCGGCGCGTCTCCTGATCAACGACTGGCCTTGCGATGACGGCGAGGAATATGTGGCTGCCGTCAAAGCCTGCGTCGACGCATTGAGCGGGAAGATTGCCCCGGAACAATTCCGGGAAGCGCTTCTGCGTGCGGCCGATGAGGCGGGTATCGCTACTCTGTCGCTCGTCCCGCAGGGAGTTCGAGAGCGACGACCGGACCTTCCCCCGATGATGCGAACATAGGCCTTATATCAAGGGGCTACCCGCTTTTCGACGTCACGTTTGCGCCAGCAGCGGACATCGTGGCGTCGCAAACTTTTTCTATTTCTCCGTCGATTTGATCACGACCGCCAGGGATATTGTCAATGGGATGGGAAGCACTGGAGCAATGGGGTGAAGGTGCGGTCCGCATCGAACCACTTGCCGGTGGAGTCGCCAACGACGTGTGGAGCGTTCGCATCAATGGGCAGATCGCGGTCGGTCGTTTCGGCTCCAGGACCGACGCTGATCTCGCCTGGGAAACCGAGCTGCTCCAACATCTCGACCGTGAAGGGATGAACGTTCCAGTGCCGATCCCCACGACTGACGGCCGGCTGTTCGCGAACGGTCTGGTCGTCATGAAATACATGGAGGGCGGACCGCCCGAGACGGAGTCCGACTGGCGTCGCGTGGCCGAAACGCTCCGCGAACTGCATCGGTTGACGCAGGACTGGCCGCAGCGCCCAGGCTGGCGATCGTCGAGCGACCTCCTGCATGCCGATACCGGAACGAGGATCAACCTTGCCGCGATGCCGCCGGAGGGCGTTGTTCGATGTCGAGCAGCATGGGCGCGGCTAATCGGACGCCAGACATGCGTTGTCCACGGCAACCCCAGCAACCCCGGCAACGTCCGCATGACCGCGGATCGGGTCGCGTTGATCGATTGGGACGAGGCACATGTCGACGTCCCCGACCTTGACCTGGTGCTGCCCGGCAACGCTGCCGACCTCGACGACGGCACGCATGACATCGCCGCGCAAGCATCAGCCGCATGGGAAGCCGCCGTCTGCTGGCGGGACGAGTATGCAGTCAAGCGGCTTGCCGAAGTTCGCCCGGTCTGAACGGTTCCGGCGGATCGACGACCTTGCGGCTGACGCTCGGCAGCGGCGCGTTCAGCTGCCGGCGTCAACTTCCGCAAGCAGAACCCGCATTGCTTCAAGCCGATTGAAAGCCTCGATGGGGTCAGGACAAGAACAGTTCAAAATCCTGCGCTAAGATCGAACGCACTGTGAACGTTACGCGACGACCTCGCCGCAGGGATGAGCGTTTCCGCCATCGCCAGGAAGTTCGCCACCAGCCGACAGACCATCATGCGCGTCAGGAATGAAGTTTCGTAATGCGTCTGGTTGAGGTTTTTGCGAAAAATGCTGCTAGTCAAGGATTGGGATATGAGGTGCTGCCGTCCTTGGCAGAACACCCATCAGCCTGGGATCGTCTGTTACCTCGATCATGAAAGCATATGGCTTGAAGCCGGATCGCTGATAGAACGGCAATGCGTTCGGATGATCAAAATGACAGGTATGGACCCAAAGTCGTTCGATGGGATGTGTCCAGGCGATTGATAACGCTTTGTCCATGAGATAGCGGCCCGCCCCGGTTCCGATTGAACTTTTGGCAACCCCAAAGAAAACCAGTTCACACTGGTCATGCTGCCGGAAATCAAGTTCCAGCATTCCGGCCGGTTGCCCATCCGCCAGCAGCACGTATATTTCTACCAGCGGGTCGTTGATGATGGCAGTCAGCCTGTCATCGGTCATGTTCAGACGCGAAACCCACATCCAATCCTCTCCGACCAATCGGAAAAGCTGCCGATATGTCACCGGATCAGCAGCGTTCATCCGCTCCAACGAGAGTCCAGGGATTAGATTGGCTTCCGTGGGAGCCGGCCTCTCTGTCATTTCCAGACAGGTGACGGCATTTGCAAGCTTGCCCTTGGGAACCAAGGAATATCCCATGGGCAAAGGTGGATTGGAATTATCCGATTTTTCAACAGTTTCCATAGCCATCAACCGATTAGGAGCCAATGCGCTCGCCGTTTATTTGCTACATCGCATAAACCGTCGACTTCGGCGAGGGGGCGATTCCGGGAGGGGCGAAATGGCACCGCAACTCTCTTGACGAATAGGTGAAGTACCAACGAGATTAATCGCCGATTTGGATCTTAAGTAATTTCTGGAAGAAAAGAGAGTGCCTGAAACTGAACGATTGATCCTACGTCGCTCGCGCCGTGCGGACATCCCCGAGCTTTTCAAGTTTCTGGGAGATCCAACGGCGATGCAGCATACCCATACTGACAAAACGCTTCGCGAATGCCAAAGAAGGGTGATGGTGCATGAGTGGCGAAGACGCCGTGATGGCTGTGCCCCCTGGGTGGTGATCCGTCGCGAAGACGGCCAGATCATTGGATGGGGTGGTTTGTACGAAGACCCATTCGATCCGGGGTGGGATTTCGAGATTGGATACTATTTTCGGCCTGACGTATGGGGACACGGATACGCATCCGAGCTTGTGCACGCGGCCTTGGACGTAGCAGATCTAAAGTTGAGACTTCCGGAAGTATGGGCCATGGCTCATCCGGAGAATGGCGGTTCAAAGAGAGTTTTGGAGAAGGCCGGTTTTCAGTTCTGTCGCCATCTTCCCGATAGAAATCGACTTCTATTCTGCAGACCTCGACCTATTGAATAACTATTTCCACTTCTGCCACCCTGTTTTCTCAGAGCCACGGATACGGCGAAAGGCCGATTGATTTTGTCATCCACATCTTCGCCTGTTTCATTCTCCGAGGAAGCAGACTCTCCAACCGGATGGCGGGTCGTCGGTGGAGCGCATGCGCTGACAGCTGTAACCTTCGGATCGGCCTATGCTTTCTCGGCTGTGTTTCCCGGTCTTTCCGAGGAATTCGCAGCATCGCGGGGCGAGATCGCGCTTGTCTTCTCGATCTCGGCCTTTGTGTTCTATTCGCTGGGTGCAATCGCCGGCCCGCTTGCTGATCGCTGGTCGTCTCGTGCGGTCATAGCGGCCGGTCTGGTGGCGATGATCGCCGGCTATGTCGGAGCCAGCCAGGCAAAGTCACTGGGCTCGCTCTACGTTTGGTATGGTGCCGGCGTTGGACTTGGGATCGGCCTTTCTTATGTTCCCGCGCTCGGGGCCGTGCAATCCTGGTTTGTCCTGAAGCGAAGCCGCGCGTCCGGTATTGCTACGGCCGGCCTCGGCCTTGGCACGTTGCTGCTGCCATTTACAATTGGCCGCCTTGTCCCCGGGCTTGGTTGGCGTGGATGTTTCATCAGTTTGGCGGTTGTCATTGCCGTGATCGGTTTGCCGGCCGCGATGCTGGTGCGCAAACGCCCGGATGCCAACAGTCCTTCAGAACCGCGTTCCGACTCCCCGCCCGGTCCTTTCACTGTCTGGCGCGATAGCCGGTTCCGCCTGTTCTTCTCTATGTTGGTCCTAGCATCATTCTGTACATTCATTCCCTACGTCCACATCGTCCCGGCAGCGCACGACATCGGTCTGTCGCTCGAAAGCGGTACAATCCTTATTGCACTCATCGGCATCGGAAACATCTTTGGGCGCTTCGTGCTGGCGGGCTTGGGTGACCGTATTGGTTCCTTGCGCCTTTTGGCAATCCTTACCTTTGCCGTGGCTTGCACCTTCCTCTTATGGTCCGTTGCCAACGGCATGGTTATGCTGGTGCTTTTCGCCTTGTTGTTCGGCATGAGTTATGGCGGTTGCGTTGGATTGTATCCGGCCGTTGTCGCCGATCTCTTCGGCACTCGTCATATCGGAACGATACTGGGTTATCTCTATACGGCTGTGGGCATTGCTGCATTGCTGGGGCCAACTATGGCGGGGCTCGTTTTCGATAAAACTGGTAGCTATCTTGGCCCCATACTGTTCAGCATGGTTGCCGCTCTTGCTGCCAGTTTCCTGACACTACGATTGCGATAGAAATAGAAAAAGCCGTGAATGAACGGAGTCGACCGGACTGAAGCTTGCCGGCTTGCGATTGATGAAATCACTGTCTGCAAAAGCTCAGGCTCGATTGGTCCGCAAACTTGGGACTCCGACTGCCGACACCCATTGTTGTGCTCCGCGGCCGTCCGATGTTTATCGTTCGTTCCATCTTAGCGCAGGATTCTAAACTACTCTTGTTCTGGCACCTCGATTTCGAGGAGATGGGAAATCGGCTCCGCTGAGCAGGCGGCACGGCCGTCTGCGTGAACCCAATCCCGATGATGCAGCGATGACTGCTTCGAAGCGTTGCACACGTATCGCGGCCCCGCGATACAGCACCGTTTCACGATCCGGATGATGCATATCGAGAGGCTGGTTCTCATTTTCGCCGGCTACCGGCCAGAGCGCGTGGCCGGTAAATTTTCCCCATTCGATCAAGCATTTCGCTTGATTGCCAAACGGCACACTCGGTGTCGCGGAGACCAGGGCTCGGTGACGCAACTTCAAAAGGGTGAACATTATGGACAGACGTTTCTATGTTGGCGTGTCGGCCGCGCTCTTTGCGGCCTTTGCCTTTTCGCTCAACTTCGTCGTGCCCTTCATCATCGGTGACTATTCCACCTTTGATTTTGCCCTCATCCGTCATGTCGTCTCGGCACTCGTCGGGCTTTACATTCTGTTTTCCGAGAAGGGTGTCATGCGCCACCTCACGCTTCGAAACTGCCTGCAAGCCATCTGGCTCGCCTTCGTCGGCTATGTCGGCTACTTCCTGACAGTGACGGGAGCGGCCCTCTTTGCCGGCCCAGTCATCGCTCCGGCCTTTCTCGGGCTGGTACCAATCGTATTGATGGTCATTGGCAATCAGCGTCAGGCATCATTGCCATGGCGATTCCTCATGGTGCCTCTGGCACTGGTGCTGGTCGGCCTTGGTCTCGTCAATGGCACGGCATTCACGGCCGAAGGACTGGACACTGTGCAATCATTGTGGATTGGCGTGCCACTGGCGCTTGCTGCCGTGGGCCTTTGGGTCTGGTTCGCGCTTTCCAATCAGGCAGCACTCGCCGCACGGCCGGACATGCCCTCCGGCGTGTGGTCGGCGCTGATACTGGTTGGCGGCGGCGTCTTGATGCTGGCCTTCTATCCCATCGGTGCCGCGATGGGCCTCTTCCGGCTTCCTACATTGGGATTCGGCTGGAGCGCTGCCGGCAACCTCTATGTCTGGGGCACAACTCTCGCGCTGCTGGCCACCGTGGGCGGCGTCTGGGCCTGGAATATAGCCTCACGCAGCCTGCCGGTTGCCTTGGCCGCGCAATTGATCGTCTCAGAGACTGCCTTCGGCGTGATCGGCGGACTTGTCGTGCATGCGCGCTGGCCAACTCCGATCGCAGTCGCCGGGGTTGTTGTCCTGATCGCCGGCGTCGTTCTGTCGGTTCGGGTTTTCTATGATCGCCAATTTGCATCTGGAAAGACGGTGCTTGCGAACGAGTGACCCGCTGGACACACGGCCAAAATAAGATCCGCTTTTACGCAAACATGCCGCCTCGCCAGTCCAATGCGTTGTCCGCTTTCAAGCCGCCGCTTGGCTGGGCTCTACGACTGACATGAGGGCGCAAAGCAGCCTTATCCTTCGACGACGAAAAAGTTCGCTTAGGTCAACCGACCCCCTTCACATTCAGCACGGGAGCCGCCTGCCGGCTCCCTGTCCAATACCATGGCGGCGGCGTCCCGCAGCTCGAGCGTTCGACGCTGCGGGTCGTCTCTCAGGCCTCGGATTTCAGCTTGCCACCGACCGCCCAGGAATCTTTGGCGATCTCCGTTATCAGGATTTCCAGCGATTCCGGCGGGCACGACAGGGTTTCGACGGCGGCCTTGGTCGCTTCGCGCGCGAAAGCGCGCTTCTGATCGTCGGTGCGGCCGGGATGCATCTGCAGGTGAAGAATGGGCATGGTTTCTCCTTGGTCAGGTTGGTGATGTCCGTCGTCTTGGCGCGGGCATGACGACCATGTTGTAAATTCCTTGGTTGATAAATAAGCTCCCGGTATCGTCATTCGAAACCAAGAGGTAGGCAATCGTGGACAAGCTGGCCGGCATGGCGATGTTCGTCAGGGTCATCGACAATGGCAGTTTCGCGGCCGCGGCGGAGATCGCGCAAGTGTCCCCTGCCATGGTTGCCAAGCACATCAAGACGATTGAGACCCGGCTCGGGGCGAAGCTGATCCATCGCACCACGCGACGCCATCAGCTCACAGAGGTTGGCCAGCTCTATTACGAGCGCTGCAAGCGCGCCCTTTCCGAAGTGGCGCTGGCCGAGTCTTCGGCGAGCGAGCTGCAATCGGCGCCGCGCGGCCGGCTTCGCGTGGTTGCGCCGGTCAGCTTCGGGACGCAAGTCCTGGTGCCGGCGCTGGTCGATTACCAGAACGCCTATCCCGACGTCAGCATCGAGCTATCGCTCGACAACAACGTCCATGATCTCGTCGGCGAGGGGTTCGAGCTCGGTATCCACATCGGTCCGCTCTCGGACAGCAGCCTCGTCGCCCGCCCGCTCACGCCCTACCGGCGGATTCTCGCTGCCTCGCCGGACTATCTTGCCCGCCATGGTCGGCCGGCCTCGCCGGAGGCTCTGGCGAACCATCTCTGCCTCGGCCACTCCTATTGGCGCATGCAGGATCGCTGGCACCTGGTCGGACCGGGCGGCGAAATGCGCGATGTATTGATTTCCGGAAAATTCTCCACCAACCAGGGAGCGGCGCTGCGCATGGCAGCGCTCAGCGGCGCTGGAATTGCGCTTCAGCCGGAGCTGCTGCTCGCCGCCGATATCGCCGAAGGACGGCTTGAGCAGGTGCTGCCGGAATGGTCCTACAAGCCTGTACCGATGCACCTCGTCTATGCGCCGAACCGTCGGCCGACAGCGATGTTGCGGACGGTGATAGATTTCCTGGTGGACCGGTTTGGCTGACAACGCTCGGCCAAGGCCGATGTCGCAAGGTTTAGCCTTGAGCTCTGTCCGGGGGCTGTGGTCTTAACACTACTTTGGGCCCGAATGCAGTCATTCATGCGCATCTCCCTGAGGGCGATGCGCATTTTATTTGCCGATTAGTTGTGGCATCTAATTCGCCTGGCTACTGTTCGACCGTCACTCCGGCTCGTCCTTTTCGGCATCCGCGAACGTCAAGATGAAACATGGAGGGATGAACTTGCTGCCTATCTTAAGGTGCTTGAGGGCGCTTCGCGGTTTCACGATCACCGGTTTAGTGATGGTTATGTGTTTCCCGCTCGCGGGATGCTACTATCTTTTTATCAGCGGCGTCGAGGGAAGCTATACCGCCAAAGGGACTCCGCTTCTCGGGGAGGTTACCTCAAGAGACGAACAGACAGGGGGCACACTTGAAATCGGCTCGGCCGAGAAGCAACAATGCAAAGGCCGGTACAGCGTATCGCAGGTGAAAACAAATCGATGGCGGCTGGAAACCGGTGAACGAACTTATCGAGGGCGGATCTACTGTCTGGATGGTCGAGCAGGGGAATTTGACCTTATATCGGCGGATAAGGGAAGGACGGGTTCGATCACCGGTGAGATCAACGGCGAGGCGTTTCAACTCAATCTGATAGAGCCGAAGAAAAGCGAATGCACCACGGACGAATGCAGATGGGGTTTGAAGTGGACTTACGAAAACGAACGCAGAGACTCAACGACCTATTATAAGGTTGAACAAGAACATAAGCCCAACTTGACTGATAGATGATCGGGGCGACAACATTCGGTAGTCGCGCGGGAGAGCAAATCAGTCCGCAAACCGATGGCTCCGTCGGGCCGGGCCAAAGTATCGAGCCAGCCTTACAGGCTAATGGTAACTATGGGCCGTGAGCGGCCATCGATTTACATGCATTCAAGCAAGCTTGATCCACTATGGCAATGCAGCTGGGAAAACCCTGCGGCCGCTTCGGCCCCAAAATGTGTAGACTCCGGTAGACATCATTCGTAGCCGGCGTGTCAGTCACACTAGCAGTTAAAAAGAAATCCGACATCGGCATAAGATGCTGTCAGATACTCAGTGAGGGCGGCTATTTGCCGCGCCCCTTTTTTGCCCATGGACGTCGAGGTTTCCGCATCTAGATGATGATCGGTTGTGGATAGCGTTTGATCAATTGCCTGTCTCCCAGCGGAACAACTCAATGCAAATCACAAAGCTTGCTTTCGGACTTTTGCTCATCGCCATCGTACAGCTTAACCCTGCGGCTCACGCTGACGAGTTGGTGCGATTTGACAGCGCAGTCGTAAAGCCAAGTCCATTCCTGGAACGTAAGGCCAGGGAACAAGGCGTCACTCTCCCGCAGGCCCAAACCACGCACTTGCTGGGATATCTGAGCCGACCAGAGGGAGATGGTCCCTTTCCGGCCGTCGTTGTCATGCACGGGTGCGGAGGTATTCGGCCGAACACCAAGACTTACTGGCCACAGCGGTTGACCTCATGGGGATATGTCGTGCTGGTGGTTGACAGCTTCACGACCCGCAACATCGACAACACCTGCGAGAGCTATCTTCCCGATCGGGTCTTCGATGCCTACGGGGCTCTCGATTTCCTATCGACATTCACCTTCGTTGATGCCCGACGGGTAGGGCTGATGGGCTTCTCGGCTGGTGGAATCGCAACACTCGAAGCCACGAAATCCGAAGGCAACGAGCAGTTCATGGATCGAAAGTTCAAGGCTGCGGTCGGGTACTATCCGGTTTGCGCTCCCCATGAAGGCGATGCGACGGTGCCAACTTTGATCCTAAATGGCGAACTGGACGATTGGAGCCCCGCCGAAAGGTGTCGGCAGAGGGTGTCTCACCTGAGTGGCAAAGGTCCGCCAATCGAACTCAACGTCTATCCGGGCGCATACCATGATTTCGATTCCCCGTACGTCGCGGTGGCAAAGACGGCATTCGGTCATCGGGAAGAATATAATGCGACGGCGGCCGAGCAGTCCTTTAGCAGCGTTCGAGCATTCCTGAGCAAGTACCTCTCTAGAGCCTTTCCGGGTTAGATTGCAGCATTCTGCCGGAGCAGGTTTTCGTCAGGGCAAAGGCGATTGGCGAAGGGCATACCTCCTGGTACGTCCGAGCCGATCGCCTTTGCCCTGGCGAAAAGATGCCCGGCCCTTCGGGTTGGCTGAAACGGGCCGGCTGATCGACCGGCCGGCTTGGCCGTAGAGCTTGGCTACGACGCGCGCCGACCGGTCGATCATCCGACTCCGTTTGAGCCAACAGAATGCTTCAATCTAACCCGGAAAGGCTCTAGATGAAGCCCGCCAGCGTCAGGCTCGCCAAGAGCGGTCCCAGATGAGGAGCGCCCCCCCATCTGGCCGGACACGGACGCGCCACGACTTCTCATCAGGTTGCTTCGAGCACCATGTTGAGCGGGGTCTGGGCTGCGCGCCGGACATGTGTGAACCCGCCTGACCGGATCACCTCCGTCAATCGCTTCTCTCCCGCCTGGGCGCCGAGCGCGAGTCCTGTCTCCTGCGCCAGGGAGGTGGGAACGCAGATCATCGTCGAGGCCGAGTAGTAGAGCCGCCCGACCGGGTTGATGTTGTCTTCGAGTGTATCCCCGGCGGTGGGCTCGACCACCATCCACGTGCCACCCTGCTTCAGCGCCTTTCTGATATGCGCCGCCGCGGTCTTGGGGTCGCCCATGTCGTGCAGGCAGTCGAAGCAGGTGATCAGATCGAAGTCGCTTCCGTCGAAGTCCTGCGCTCGGCCCACCTTGAAATGCACGTTCGTCAGGCCATCTGCCCGGGCGTGGGCAGTCGCGGCCGCGATCGAATCCGCATGAAAGTCGTAGCCGATGAACCGGGAATTGGGGAAAGCCTGCGCCATGAGGATCGTCGACAGCCCATGTCCGCACCCCACGTCGGCCACAGTCGCGCCCGCCTTTAACCTGTCGACGACGCCATCGAGCGCAGGCAGCCAGTCCTGCACGAGGGCGTTCACATAGCCGGGCCGGAACAGCCTCGCCACGGCGCAGAACATGCAGCCGGCCTGATCCCCCCAAGCCACGCCTCTGCCGGTCTTGAAGGCAGACTGGACCTTCGGCTGGTTTTCGACCATCGCGGCAGCCGTATCGAATGCGCCGATCAGGTTGACCGGGCTGTCGGGTTCAGCAAACACGTAGGCCTGCTCGGGCGTGAGCGAGAACCGGCCATTCTCGTAATGCACATAGCCCGAAGCCGCCTGCGCTGCCAGCCACTCGCGCACATAGCGCGGCGCGCATCCCGCGGCCTCGGCAAACTCGTCGGCCGTCGCGGGGCCGATGCCCCTGAGGGTCTTGTAGAGGTCGAGCGCGTCTCCGATCCGCACCAGCGGCACGCTGACTGCACCGCCAAGGTCGCCAAGGATGCGGCCCACGAGCTCATTGAGCGTTGTTTCGTTGAGTTGGGTCATGCGGGGTTCCTCCTGATTGACGGGCGGCCTCTTGCCGATCGCGGTTCAAGGATGAGACGCCTCGCGCCTGACGGCATGAGACGGTTGTCCCGCGCAGCTGCGGATTCAGGCCCGGCAAAGGGGCGTTTGTCCCAAAGGAGTCTGCGACGCAGCGCGCTACCTGGAAAGCGCCATGACGATCGCCTGCGAACGGTTATGCACGCCGAGCTTGCTGAAAATGACCGACAATTGGTTGCGCACGGTCTTGACGCTCTTGCCAAGGCGAGCTGCGATCGCGCGATTGTCGAGCCCCTCCGCGACGAGGTCGAAAAGCGCCGCCTCGGCGGGTGTCAGACCGGCGTCGCGAACGGCGCGCGGTCGCACGGGTCGATCCTGCCCGAGGAAGGTTGCGAGTTCGGCATGGAAGACGGCCCAGGCCGGTTCGTCTGGCAAGAGCACATGGTTCTTGCTCTCGAGCGGGATGAAGCGTGCTCCGGGTATCGCCGCCGCAAGCTTGCACCCTTGGTCGAACGGCACGCGCATATCGCCGCGGCTATGCGCAACCAAAGTCGGGACGCGAAGTGTCGTCGCCAGATCAAGCACATCGAGCCCCTGCATCTGCCAGAGCAGTTGCGCGGCAACGTCGGGTGCTGCCGTCACACGCTCCAGATCGCCCCACCATCGATGCTGTTCGGGTGTCCCGTCCGGAATGAAAAGGTTGGTAAAAAACCGACAGAACGCCGGATTGTCGCGGCCCCAGCCGATACGGATGAGGTTGACGAGCGTCTCGGCCTCCAAGCGCTCGGCCTCGGTCTGCGCGCGAGCCCGCGCACCCTGACTATAGGCATTCAGGAGCACCAGGTGTGACACCCGCTCGGGATGCCTCAGGGCGAATGCGATACTGAGGGCGCCGCCTTGCGAAAGACCGAGGAGGACGAAACGCGGTTCCTCGATGGAGGCTGCCACGGCATCCAGGTCCGCATGCCATGCTTCAACGGAAAGATCGGCGACATGCCGGTCCGAGAGACCGCAGCCGCGCGGATCGTAGCGCACAAACCGGTTGCCGGCCGAGAGCGCCTGCAGCCATGGCCGCCAGACCGGGCTCTCGACATCATAGTCGACATGACTAAGCCAGTGAGCCGCCCGCAGGATCACTTGTCCCGTCCCGCACGATGCGACGGCTATCCGGGTGCCGTCGGCGGAGGCGCAGAACCGTATGGTCTGGCTGAGTTTCATCGGTCAAGATTAGCGCATCAAGAGGTTGCGCAACAGGTCCGTCCCGACGAACTTCGCGCCATGACGGACGTGTGGTCAATGTTGCCGACGAGGCGACCCTTGCGTTCGAGACCGTGCCGGCGGGAAGCTATTCGGCGGATGATCTTGCGCTGCTGCGCAGCCAGCCTAGGCCTCAGGCGACGGACCATCCACCGTCCACCAGCAGGTTCGCGCCGGTGATGAGGCTCGCAGCCGGCGATGCTAGGAAGACCACGGCACCCACCACATCATCGGTTTCACCGATCCGGCCGAGTGGAATGTGACCGAGCGTCGCTTTGTGATTGTCGGCATCGGATAGAAAAGGTGCTGTGCCATCGGTGTGAATGAACGTCGGCGATACGGTATTTACAGTGACATTGTAGGGTGCCCATTCGGCTGCAAGGCAGCGCGTGAGGTGATTGATTGCCGCCTTGCTCATGCAATAGATTGCCTCGCCGCGCAGTGCCACGGTGCCGGCCTGTGAGCTGATGTTGATGATCCGGCCGCCATTGCGCTTGATCATGTGACGCCCCACGGCCTGCGTCATCAGAAAGGTGCCCTTGATGTTGACATCGAGTATCTCGTCAAGGTCCTTCTCCTCAACGAGTTCCGCGAGGTTGCCTGGAGCCACGCCGACGTTGTTGACGAGGACGTCGATCCGACCGAACGTCGTAAGCGCCGCGTCGACGGCGTGTGCGATATGGGCCTTGTTGGGAATATCCAGTTCAACAGGGAGGACTTTTCGTCCCGCCCCCTCGAGTTCGGCAACCAGGCTCGCCGACGCCGCGACATCGCGGACCCCTAAGACAATATCGGAGCCTGCTCTGGCACAGGCAAGCGCGCAAGCTCGACCGATGCCACGGCTCGCTCCCGTCACCAAAGTCACCTTGCCCTCAAGGCTGAAGTCCGGCGCATTCTTCTGCATCATGATGCCTCCCCTCGATGAAGCTCATTTATGGCAGTGTCGGCGTGCGGATGCCAGATATTCTCAGCGTGCTGAGGAGCGTCCCTTTGGGACGCGTGAGGTCTGCTTCGGCTGGGCCGGATAGCACCACAAGCAGACCTGCCGTTCTGGCGGTGTGCTAGTTGCGGCGCTTCGATGGGTGTAGACTGCCGATACTATTGCATGTTCATGCAAGGCAACGATGATGGGCACCCCCACGCTCGACCGAAAGCTGCTCGCGATCCTCGCGGCGGATATGGTCGGCTACTCGAAGGCGATGGAGGCCGATGAGGCCGGCACCATCAAGCGACTGAAGGCCATCCGCGCCGAACTGATCAATCCCGCCATCTCCGAGCGCCATGGCACAATTATCAAGCTGATGGGCGACGGCGCGCTCGTCTCCTTCGACAGCGTGGTTGATGCGGTTGCCTGCGCCGCGGAGTTTCAGAATGTCGTGGCGGCGCGCAACGCCGACCTACCGGAGCCTGAGCGCATCGTATTTCGCGTCGGGATCAATCTGGGCGATGTGGCCTTGGTGGATGGCGATGTCTATGGGGATGGGGTGAATGTCGCCGCGCGGCTGGAGCATTTGGCCGAGCCGGGCGGCGTCGTGGTGTCGGGCACGGCATACGATCACCTCCAGGGCAAACTCGACTGGCCGCTCGATTTCGCCGGCGAGCAGCAGGTCAAGAACATCAGCCGCCCGGTGCGGATGTATCGGCTGAGGCTCGACGGCAAACGGGCGCGTCGGCCCCTTCTCAACATGATACCGCGCTGGGCCAAGGCGGCTGCCGCGGCGATCGTGGCGCTGGCGCTGGCGCTGGCGGGCGGCGGGGTCTGGTGGTTCTCGCAGCCCGAACCTTTGAGCGGCAAGCCGTCGGTGGCGGTGCTGCCCTTCAACAATTATGGCGGCGACGAGGCTAGCGGGCGTCTGGCCGATGGCCTGACCGAGGACATCATCACCGACCTCGCGCGGTTTCCCGAATTCGAGGTGGTGGCGCGGAATTCGACGGACGTTTATAAAGGCAAGCCCGTGGATGCCCGCCAGGTCGCAAGCGCGCTCCATGTCGGCTTTGTACTGGAAGGCTCGATCCAGCGGCAGAGTGATCGGGTACGGATCACAGCACAGTTGATCGATGCAAAAGCCGGCCACCATCTTTGGTCGGAGAATTGGGACCGGCCCGCTGAGGACGTGTTCGCCGTTCAGACCGAAATCGCAGAGCAGGTCGCCAACCGCCTCGGCGGCGGAGTGGGACTGATTCAAGAGGCCGGGCGGGCTGCCGCCAAACGTAAACGGCCTGAAAACCTGAATGCTTATGATTACTATCTGCTCGGGTCCGAAAAGATTGAAAAGCTCACCAAGGCTGATGACGAGGAGGCCATCACCTTGCTCAACCGCGCCGTCGAGCTCGACCCGGGGCTGGCCCGGGCCTGGGTCGAACTTTACCATGCTCATGATCTGATGGGCGTGTTTGGCGTCGATCCCGAGAGCAACCGCAAGGTGGCCGCCGATGTGGCCGAACGCGCGGTGCGGCTTGATCCGAGCGACGCTGAAGCCCATGCGGTGTTTGGTATGAGCCTTGCCAATAAGGGCGATATGGGCCGCGGCAAGTCCGAATTCGACACGGCCCTTCGCCTGGCTCCGGGTTCGTCCGAAATCCTGACCTTTTACAGCGGCTATGCAGCACGCTTCGGTGAACCAGAACGCGGTGCTCAAATGGTCGACAAGGTCATGCGGCTCGACCCGAACTATCCGATGTGGGCGTCCAACTTCTTCGCACCTGCCTATTTTATGGCGGGGCGGTATGAGGACGCGGTGACGATGCTGGAGCGCATGACGCCTGACAACTACCAAAGGTGGACTTGGGTGGTGCGCAGCAGCTCGCTTGCGGCACTGGGTCGAACCGATGAGGCGCATGCTTCAGCTATGGAAACTCTCAAGCAGCACCCCGAGGTGAGTGTCGAGAGCATGATCAGTGAACCCGGCCTAAGCACAATCGAGCGCAATCGGTTCATAGAGACAATGCCGCTCGCTGGCTTCCCGGCATGCGCCAAGCCCGAGGCGCTGGCGAACCTCGCCAAACCTGTGCGACTGCCGGAATGCGAGGCGGAGAAGGCCAAACCCCTCGGGCAGCCATAGAACAGCCCTGTGCAACGCGCGCGCCATATTAGAGGCCTTCTCTCGGCACGCTTTCTCAGCGACTTCCCCCGAACGAGCCTTCAACTGGACCAACCATTCATCTGGGATCAGTAGCCATGGAACGCGCAAAACCTACTCGTTGCGAAGATCGACTGCGTCAGAGGGAGCTTTGATCCGATCTCGCTTCGTCTCGAAGATTTCCGTCATCACGGGGAAGCCGGTTGGGGTGGCTCCAACGAACTGGCGGGTGGTTTTGATGATTTTTGAAGTTGCTGTAGAAATCACGACTTCTGATTTGGCGTTATAGCCATTTCTTGCCCAGTCCACCTGAAAAACCTTCACCGGCACAGCGCCATAGAGGCTGTCGGAAGCGTTCGAGCAATGCCGGAAAACTGCTCCGATACCATCTACAGTCTTGCGTAGCCCACGGTGTCGCAAATGCCATCTACCGAGCCCCTGTCGATCATAAGCGAAATCACCAATGAAGACTCGAATTTCGAGCAGGTCAAAAGCGCCCGTCGGCTGAACGCCGTGAAGCCGGTACGCGAAATTGCCTCCAAAGGTGCGGTCATAAGAACGGTTGACGAAATCACATGAAGGGTCTTCGTCTGGGAGACGGTCGAGCAAGCCGAAAGACCTACGATCTTCTTGTGCGGCGGACTGCGATACGACCGACAAAATCACTGGGAGAATTAAAGCAACGATGCCGACGCGCATAGTGACGTTCACTTATTTTTGGCATGGCGTTTCCGAGCCGCCAGGAGCGACATTACTCCATCCAGCTTGCTCATCATTCACCGCGTCAGGCGTTTAACAATGGAAGAGAGAAACCTTAAGTAGCTTGCACGGGACTGAATTCGGCAACCGGTTGCCGCGTCTTACTTCCGGTCACCACTTTGATCGTAGCCAAGATTGCAAGCGTCCATGGCGAACGAACTCCGCTGTCACAGGCGCAATTCGGGTCTCAAATTACTGAGCAATCCGCCACGTCGGAGTCTCAATCGGGAAGGTCGACTTTGGCCTCAAGCAGACAACAAACGCTCCAAAAGTGGACCTGTCGCCAAGGCTTAAAAGGCGTCGACCACGCTCGAACCTCGTGATCGCAGGTGGCCAAGAAGTGAGACAATTTGCCCACTTAACTATGACCTAAAAGTAATTCATCCTCCAATCGACTCTTCAAAATTGCGGTTGTAATTGCTGTTTGAGTTTTGAAAATACAAGTTGAGTATATGCATCACCTCGGCGAAGTTGTAATACGACGACAAAAAGAAAAGTTGATTGAAATTGTAAGGAAATTTGTAAGCCGGGGACAGCCTTACGTTTTAATAAACTTTCCATCAAATAAAGATCCTGGCCATCATGCGAGTTGGCTTGGGTTGTCGATAGTATTGCGTGAAGTAACGGGGCGCCTCCCGGTGCTGACGAGCAGCGCCACGCAAAGTATAGATGAGATAAAAACAACACCAGGCGACGCTCCAATATTCATTTGCGGATGGACCGACTTTGGAGACGCGCAGACGGGCAGGGATGATGTTCGCTACCGTTTGATGTGGAAATATCCGGATCGAACGATCATCCAGATGCCGCAAACGATTCATTTCGCAAACGAGTCCCTCAAGGAATATGCGAAACGTACGATCGGGAGGCATCGCAATTTTTTTTGCATGACGCGCGATGGTCAGAGTTTCGAGTTAGCGAAAGCCAACTTCGATTGTGATGTCGAGGCCGGCCCGGACACGGCATTCGGCATGGAAGCGCTGAAACCGTTCGAAGCCGATCCTCTCAGGGTATTATATGTCATGCAGCCTCTCGGAGAGGGCGAGGTCGATATAGCGAAAGCGCGAGCGATCGTAGACGGACCTCTTACCAATTGGATCAATGGTCCGAACAGTCTGTCGCGCATGCGCAAGTCGAGCGTCGTCAAGTCGGCGTTGCGGCATGGCTTTAGCCGCACAGCGATGATCGCCCAACATCGTGAGGATGTCGCGGCTCGATATGTCGATTACGGCGTGAAGATCCTGTCCGGCGCGCAACGGATCATCACCAACCATCTACACGGTCATATTCTCTGTCTTTTGCTGAATAAGCCGCATATCGCGGTTGCGAGGGACGGAAGCAATCTGCACGACGTCATCGGTAGCCAGACTGGCGATAGCCCTCTGGTGGAGAAAGCGACAAATGCCAGTGAGATCTTAGCAGCAATGTCTCGCCTGCCGTATGAGATGGGAGGAAATTGGTACAAGTCGAGTAAACCCATGAATCCAAGTCCCGCTATTCCCGCCCCCGATCTAATGCCTCAACCCTCCATAGTCTGATTCCCGGTAGGAGCTCACTTTGTCGGTTTTACGAGACGACGATATTCTATTCAGCCATGTCAGTGAGAACCGATCCGCCGCAGCCGTTACGGGTGCTTTCTGGTCGGCGCTGAGCACGCTTATTCCGACAGTCCTGACCTTCGCTGTCTTTGTGGTGACGTCTCGCGTTCTCCAGCCTCAGGATTTCGGCCTTGTCGCGCTGGCCTTCAGCATCGTGTCATTTGCGGGCAGCTTTGGACCGACGGCATTTGGCGAAGCGATCATACAAAAAGCCGAGATCAGGCGCAGCCATCTGGATACGATATTCCTGCTTTCGCTCGCTTTTTCATTTTTGATCTATGGTGCTTTGTGCGTCGCCGCTTCGCCAATTGCGGTCTATGTCGGGCATGAGCAAATCACACCCCTGATTTACATCATGGGATTGAAGGTTTTCTTCGACTTCACGGCCGTCGTTCCGAATGCAATTGTCAATCGGAAGATGTCGTTTCATCTGGTAGCCGTCCGCACTGTGATTGCGACGATCACTTCTGCCTGCATTTGCCTTGTTTTGGTTCTCGCGGGTTTCGGCTTGTGGGGGCTTGCGATTGCACAGATCGCGGCCACAGCGGCATCATGCGGCGCCGCTTTCTGGGGCGCTGGGTGGCTGCCCGGGCTTCACCTGAAGAGAGCAAGCCTCAATGAGCTGCTTCACTATGGGTTCTTTGCATCTGGCACTCGGTTTTTACAGACGATGAGCTTGGACAACTTGCTCATTGGGGTGCTCTTGAGCCCGTCAGCGCTCGGGATCTATAACTTTTCGAAGCGCTTGTTTGATATGATCAACAACGTCATCGCCGGGGGCTTAACATCTGTCACGCACGTCTTGCTTTCTTCATTGCGGGCTGATCCGAAGAAAGTTCGAGAAGCATTTCTAATGGCAACGTTTGGCTGCGCTCTGGTGTCCTACCCCGTATTCATTGGCCTTGCCGCCGTTGCCGGTGATGCGATCACGACAATTTTCGGTGCACACTGGATCGCGGCCGTTTGGCCAGTTCGGTTCTACTGCGTCATCGGATTGATGGCTGGGATCGGCTACGTGCAGGCATCCTTGATAAAGAGCCAGGGAGAGATGGATTGGTGGTTTTACTACCAGCTGGCACGAAACCTCCTCACACTCCTGACGATCGCAATTCTTTATCCTTATGGCGTCACGACAATTGTTTTAGCCATAATGATCGAAGTTCTGTTGTTTTGGCCGATCACCAGCTGGAAGGTTTCGCAGCATATAGAGCTGAGTGTCCCGGCATATTTGGCGCAATTCCTGCGACCTACCATAGCCTGTGCAGGAATGGTTGCAGTCGTTTTCCTCCTCCACGAATTGCTCATTCGTTGGTCCCCGTATCCGCGCTTGACCGCGGAAACCCTTGCAGGCGGCATGGCTTACTGCGGCCTGATATTCGTTCTATGCAGAGCTCGTTTAAATGTCTTGATCGGCAGCATAAAGCAGGCACGGCAGCGCAAAAGTAACAGGGGTGCGGTTGCCAACCCCGCATGATTTCCTGGCCCTACCGCAGAGACCTGTGTTGCGATTTGAAGGATCTGGCGCTCAAGCAGTCATCTGAAATTATGAGAACGTCGCTTCGGTGACGTTCTCATCCACCGCATCCGAACGCCCTTCAGACACAACGCGTAATAGGATAATCCATAAGATGACTAGCCTCGACCGCGGTTATTCGCCACAGGCGATGGACGATGTAGGAGTCTCGGTTGCCGACCGCAACCGTTACTATACGCTCGATGCAATGCGCGGATTTGCCGCTATTTGTGTTGTCGCTACACATTTCCGGGAGAGCTATGCGCCATCAGCCTATCTAGCAGTCGACTTTTTCTTCGTTCTCAGCGGATTTATAATCGCCGAAATTTATGGAAAACGACTCTCGCGCGGTCTGCTGTTCCAGTCGTTTATGGCGGCCCGCATCAAGCGCCTTTATCCGCTCTATTTGATCGGAATTTTGGTCGGCCTCATCCAGATCATTCTGTTAACAAGCTGGGGGCTGAGAAATCAAAGTGTCATCGACCTGCTGGTGTCGACGACTGCGAACACGTTCTTTCTGCCCAGCCCAATGTACTTCCTTCAAGCGAACCCGATGCAAGGAATGTTTCCAATCAACGGTCCAGCATGGTCGATGTTCTGGGAACTGTTGGTGAATATAGTCTTCGCCCTGTGGCTTTTTCGGCTCTCTATCCGCGCCCTCTGCGGAGTTGCATTGGTCTCGGCTGCATTTTTGGTTTTTGTCGGTTTTAAATACGGTATGTTGAATATTGGCTGGGAGTGGCCCTCAGCGGTAGGTGGCCTGCCAAGGGTGATGTTTTCATTTACCGCAGGGGTCGTGGTAAGCCGTCTATTCGGCGGCATGCCCGCTTGGAGGAAGGGCTGGGCTGCCATTGTGCCATGCCTTCTTCTGATGATTTGCATTGCGGCGCCGGTTCCTGTCGTGCTGCGGCCTTACTACGACCTGATGTTCGCGATGGCCTTGGCGCCGCTCATCGTAATGCTTGGCCTCTTTTTGGAGATGCCTGCAAAAGCAGAGGCGTTGGCAACATGGATTGGGTATATCTCCTACCCAATCTACATCCTACATCGAGGCGCGATCGGCGTTTTCAAGCCGGTTGCGGCGTCGATTGGATTGAATAGCCCTATCGCATTCTCAGTGTTTCTCAGCGCGGTCGTTTGTTTCGCTTATGTGACCGCTCGTCTCGTTGACAAAACGATGGCTACGCGGACCCGTCGAGCTCGATAACTTTGCGTCGGCTTTCCCAGGTGTACGCATTAAATACATGGGGTGCGCTGGGAATAGTCGGTCAACCGCTCGTCTTGCGGCAAACCGCTTCGACGAGTTTATGTCATCGATCAACGGCGGGCGGGCGGCTTCGTGGCGGCGCGGCGCTGCAGCGCGAAACGCGCGGCCGAGCAGTTGATGTCGGGGACGAGATCGTAGGTCTGCTGGTAGAGGCTCTGCGCCAGCGTATTGTTGCCGCGATTTTCCGAGGCGAGGGCTGCGAGTGCCGTACGCTTGTAGGCCTCGACGATCGGCTCGGCGGCCTTTGCCAGCGCCGCGTCGTCAGACGGTTCGGCTGCAAGCGAAAGGGCGGCATAGGTTGCATCGCCATCCCTGCCGACGCGGCCGCCGACAGCGCCGTTAAAGCTTTGCTCGGAAACCTGGCGCATGCGTCGGGCATTCTTGATGCATGTCGGAATGCGGCCGGCTTCCGCATTGATGCGCTCTGCCGTCGGGCCACTTTCCGCGCTGCCGCTGTCGGACAGGATCACGTAGCCGATGATGCCGACGATGGCGAGATAGGCGACCCCCATGCCGGCCAGGAAGACCGGCTGCTTGAGGAGCGACTTTTTCGGCTTGTCGTCACTTGCCTTGGAAGCCTCCTTCTTCGGCGCCTCCTTGGCGGCGGCTTTGACGACGAACTGGAATTCTACATCCTTGCCGAGACGGAAGCTGTCGCCGGCCTTCAGCGACGCCGTCTGCAACAATGCTTCGCCGCGCAGCATGATCGGGTTCAGCCCCATGCGGCGAATGATGAAGCCGCCGTCGCTCTGCCGCTCCGCCCGTTTCAAGCGCACCGGCCGGCGCCGGGTGATCGAGATTTCCGAGATCAAGGGTTTGAACAATGACGGCCAGTATATCGTCGAAAGCATCTACAAGCTCGAAGGCGACGGACATTCCAATCCCGATGGCGCACTGCTGTGGACCGGTGTCGTGCCAAGCTTTGCCGCCGATGCGATGGAAGAGCTTCAAGGCGCGGAGCGCCCCGAATGGGTCGGTGCCGCCGCGCCGCATACAGCTTAAAAACGATCGAAACCCGGCTCTATCAGACGCTATCCTTTTCAGCGCTCGCCGCCATATGGGTGAGATCGTCCCACAGGCTTTCGGCAAAGCTGCGCAGCGCCGTAAGCTCGAAGCTGTCATCGCCGGTGCGGACGATCTGAACCGAGAGATGACCGACCATCGTCATTACAGAATGGCCTTCCGGAAAGACGGAAGGATCGAGATCGACGGCAGTTCCCTTTGAAAGAAGCGCCCGCGAAGAGCGGCCGGAAACGCCGATACGCACGCGCCCGTGGCTCTGGTCCATGACGTAGGCCTTTCCCGCAAGCGCTGCGGCGAGAGTATCGAGGCTGGCCGGGACAAGCGGCTCGTCGCCGGCGACGAACCATTGCCGGAAGCCCGCCTTGCGGATCGAACTCTCAGCAAAGCCCGCCTTCACCAATTCCGCGGCGAGCGCGGATGGCTCGATGGCGCCCAGCACATGCAGGAGATGGCCCTCCGGCAGGGCTGCCAGCCGGATGCCTGCCTCCGAGATGCCGTTATAGACCGTTCCGGCCAGAACCGGTTTATGTTGCGGAAGATCACGCATGGAGCTTCTCGTTTTCAGGATCGATGAAGACGGGATGGCAGAGCACCGCATCGGTGAATTCATTGCGCAGGCCGTTCCAGACCGTCACCTTTTCACCGATGCGTTCCGGCCCGCGCCTGACGAGCGCCAGGCCGATCGTATGGCCGAGCCCCGGCGAAAAGGCGCTTGATGTCACGTAGCCCTGGTCGTTTTCGAGCGTCGCCGCAACGCCGTCGGCAAGAATATGCGAGCCGGTGCGGAAGCCGGTCGCCGGATTAATCGGCTTGACACCGACGAGGCGTGGCCGCTCGGGGTCCTGCAGCCCTTCGCGGGCCAGCATTGCCCTGCCGATGAAATCCGGCTTGGTTGATGAAACCATGCGGCCGAAACCGAGATCGCCTGGCGTCACCGTGCCGTTGATTTCGGCATGAGTGACATGACCCTTTTCGATGCGCATGACGCCGAGCGCTTCGGCGCCATAGGCGCAGATGCCATGTCTCTGGCCCGCCGCCATGATCGCGTCGGCAACGCCTTCGCCATAGCCGGCCGGTACGGCCAGCTCGTAGGCGAGTTCGCCGGAGAAGGAGATCCGGAAGAGCCGGCCCTCGAGCCCGCAGCCGAAGAGCGAGACCTTGCGGGCAGTCATGAAGGGAAAGGCCGCATCCGATATGTCCCCGTCGACGATCTCGGAGAGGACGGCGCGCGACTTCGGCCCGGCGACGGCCATCTGCGCCCATTGATCCGTCGAGGAGGCGAAGCAGACGTCGAGTTCCGGCCAGAGCGTCTGGGCACAGAATTCGAGATGGGTCAGCACACCAGCGGCAAGTGCGGTCGTCGTGGTCATGAAGAAATGGTCGTCACTGAACCGGCTGGTGGTGCCGTCATCGTAGATGAAGCCGTCCTCACGCAGCATGATGCCGTAACGCGCCTTGCCGACGGCGAGCTTGGCGAAGCCGTTGCAATAGATGCGATCGAGGAAGGTCGCGGCATCCCTACCGAAGATTTCGATCTTGCCGAGGGTCGAGACGTCGCAGAGGCCGGCATTCTTCCGGATATTCAGCACCTCGCGGTCGACGCTTTCGCGCCATGTCGTCTCGCCGGGGCGCGGGAACCAGGAGGAACGGTACCACAGGCCGGTTTCGACGAAGACCGCACCGTTCTTCTCAGCCCAGCCATGCAGCGGCGATTTGCGCGCCGGCTGGAAATGTTTGCCGCGCGACGCCCCGGTCAAGGCGCCGAAGGAAACCGGCGTATAGAAGGGCCGGAAGGTCGTCGTTCCCACCTCGGCGGGAGACACGCCGCGCGCCTCGGCGAGAATGCCGATGGCGTTGATGTTGGAAAGCTTGCCCTGGTCGGTCGCCATGCCGCTTGTGGTGTAACGCTTGGCGAGCTCGACATGGCCGTAGCCTTCGCGGACGGCGAGACCCAAATCCTTGAGATGCACGTCGTTCTGATAATCGACGAAAGCCTTGCCCTTCGAGCCCTTGATCGACCAGAGCGGCTTTGCCTGTGCAGCCGTCTCGGACGCCGGGGCAAAGGCCGGCCCCGCCGATGCGAAACCGATCGCCTTCAACGCGGCAGCTGCCTTTGCGGCGCCATCCCCGAGGCAGGTCGCGGTTTGCACCAGGCCGGCGGCCGAGCCGGCAACGGTCAGACCTTCCTGCTGGACAGGCGCAAGAAACGCCGAGGCCTCGTTCGACCATTGCGGTTTTGCACCGCGATGGCAGGCAAGATGAATGATCGGGCTCCAGCCGCCCGACATGGCAAGCGCATCCGCTTCAATCCGACGGGTGCCGCCTGCTGCCTCAACGCTGACGCCGCGCAGGTGCTTGCCGCCAAACGCATCGATGACCCTTGCGCCCTTCAGCACTTCGGCGCGACCCTGCCAGCTCTTGGCCGCATCCCCTCGGCTGTCGATGATCGCCGCAACCTCAAGACCGGCGGCTTCAAGATCCGCAGCGGTGCGATATCCGGCATCGTTGGTAGTGAAGATGACAGTGCTTCTGCCGGGCGCGACCGCCTGCCGGTTGAGATAGCTGCGCATGGCGCCTGCCATCATCACACCGGGAATATCGTTGCCGCCGAAGACGAGCGGCCGCTCTTCGGCGCCCGTCGCAAGGATCGCCTGGCGGGCGACGATGCGCCACAATCTTTCGACCGGACGATCAGGATCGGGCATCGCCACATGCTTCTGCACCCGTTCGACGGCGCCGAAGACATTGTCGTCGTACCAGCCGAACACCGTCATGCGCGGCAGGCGGCGCACGTTCTCCAGGCTCGCCAGCTCGGCAAGCAGCTCTCCCAGAAGCGCGTCCGCCGGCTTGCCGTCAACAGTGCCGCGGTCGGAAAGCAGGCTGCCGCCGAGTTCGGCTCCCTCATCGGCGAGGATGACGCGCGCACCGGCGCGGCCGGCGGTCAGCGCTGCGGCAAGACCAGCAGGGCCGGCGCCGATCACGAGCAGATCGCAATGCGCCCAGCATTTCTCGTAGGTGTCGGGATCGGCCTCGTAGGAGGCCCTGCCGAGGCCTGCCGCCTTGCGGATCACCGGCTCGTAGAGCTTTTCCCAAAGCGCCGCCGGCCACATGAAGGTCTTGTAGTAGAAGCCGGCGCTGAGAAAGGGCGAGAGCAGCCCGTTGACGGCGCCGACATCGAAGCCGAGCGAGGGCCAGCGGTTCTGGCTCTTTGCCGTCAGCCCCTGGTAAAGCTCGATCATCGTCGCGCGCGTATTCGGTTCGGTGCGCCCGCCGCTGCCTGTCGTCACCAGCGCGTTCGGTTCGGCGGCCCCCGCCGTCAGGATGCCGCGCGGGCGGTGATATTTGAAGCTGCGGCCGACCAGCTGGACGCCGTTGGCAAGCAGCGCCGAGGCGAGCGTATCGCCCGGATGGCCTTCGAGCGGCCTGCCGTCGAAGGTGAAGCCGAGCGTTGTGGCGCGCTCGATCCGGCCGCCGGAGGAAAGACGGAAGCTCGTCATGCCGGTCCTCCGCCGAGCTTGGAAAGGGCGGCGTCCCTGACGTCGTGGACCGCATGCGTGACGGTATCACGTTCGACGATCAGCCAGCGGCGGCATCCGGAGGAGTGGTGCCAGTATTCGCTGTGCCGGCCCCTCGGATTGTCACGCAGATAGACATAATCGAACCAGGCCTCCGCACCGGCATCCGGAGCCGGCCTGATAAGGCCGGCATCGCCGCGGATCGAAAATTCCTCCTTGGGTCGGGCGCCGCAATGGGGACAGGAAATCAGGCTTGCCATCGTCGAAAGTCCTCAGTGCAGATTGGGCTGGGCGCCGACGCCCTTTTCGTCGATCGGGTAGCCGCGCGCGAAACGGTCGAGCCGGAAGGCGCGGGCGGTCTGATGCGGCGCATTGCGGGCAATCAGATGGGCGTAGCAGAAGCCGGAGGCGGGCGTGGCCTTGAAGCCGCCATAACACCAGCCGGTGTTGAGATAGAGATTGTCGATATGGGTGCGGTCGATGATCGGCGAGCCGTCCATGCTCATATCCATGACGCCACCCCAGGAGCGCAGATACCGCACGCGCGACAAGGAAGGGATCATCGCCAGCCCGGCTTCGGCGACATGTTCGACCGAAGCGAGATTGCCGCGCTGGGCATAGGAATTGTAGCCGTCGATATCGCCGCCGAAGACGAGGCCGCCCTTGTCCGACTGGGACACGTAGAAATGCCCGGCGCCGAAGGTGACGACCGTGTCGATGAACGGCTTCAGCCCTTCGGAAACGAAGGCCTGCAGCACATGGCTTTCGATCGGCAGCCGCAGGCCGGCCATGTCGGCGACGACGGTGGAGTTGCCGGCTGCCGCAAGCGCCAGCTTGCCGCAGCCGATGAAGCCCTTGCTGGTCTCGACGCCGGTCACCTGGCCGTTTTCGCTGCGGATGCCGGTCACCTCGCACTGGGTGATGATGTCGACGCCGCGTTGATCGGCGCCGCGCGCATAACCCCAGGCGACCGCATCGTGGCGCACCGTGCCGCCGCGCGGGTGGAACAGGCCGCCCATAATGGGGAAACGGGCATTGTCGAAATCGAGGAAGGGTAATTTCCGGCGCACCGCCTGCCTGTCGAGCAACTCGGCGTCGACGCCGTGCAGCCGCATGGCGTTGCCGCGGCGCGTATAGGCGTCGCGCTGGGCGTCGGAATGAAAAAGGTTGAGCACGCCGCGCTGCGAGACCATGGCGTTGAAGTTGAAGTCCTGCTCCAGTCCTTCCCAAAGCTTCATCGACAGCTCGTAGAAGGGATTATTGCCCGGCAGCAGATAGTTCGAGCGGATGATCGTCGTGTTCCTGCCGATATTGCCCGAGCCGAGATAGCCCTTTTCGAGGACGGCGACATTGGTGACGCCGAATTCCTTGGCAAGATAATAGGCGGTGGCAAGACCATGGCCGCCGCCGCCGACGATGATGACGTCGTAATGCGGCCTTGGCGCCGGGTCGCGCCAGGCAGGAGCCCAGCTTTTGTTGCCGCGAAGGCCGTTCAGGAAAATCGAAAGAGCGGAATAGCGCATGGGTCACCCCGGAAAGAACACGTTCATGATGCCAGAAAGAGGGGCGCTGACTTGCACAATAGGGACATCAATCGCTAAGAAAGAGACATGTCCTCACTTGATAGCAGAAATGCCCAGACGATCGGCTTCATCCTTATCCCGGGATTTGCGCTGATGTCCTATGCCTCGGCGACCGAGCCGCTCAGGGCGGCAAATCTCTTGGCCGGACGTGAGATCTATCGGCTGCAGATCTTCTCGCCCGATGGCGCGCCGGCGCTTTCCTCCTCGGGCGTCAGCGTCCCCGCCGAACCTCTGCCCGTCAGGGGCGGGGGGCTCGGAACGGCCTTCGTCTGCGCCGGCGGGTTGCCCCGCGACTGGCGGTATCCCGGCGTACTTGCCTGCTTGCGGCAGCTGTCGCGCGAAGGTGTGAGGATCGGCGGCATCTCGGGCGGCCCCTATCTGATGGCCGCTGCCGGTCTGCTTGGCGGCCGCGATTTCACTATCCACTGGGAGCATGCCGCAGCCCTTCTTGAAGCCTTCCCGGACCTCACGCCGCGCCAGGCGCGCTTCATGATCGACGGCAACCGGATTACCTGCGGCGGCGGCATCGCACCGCTCGACATGATGCATGTGCTGATCGCCGAGCGCATGGGGCCGGATTTCGCCCGCCGCGTCAGCGACTGGTATCTTCATACAGAGGTCAACGAACCCGCCGCACCCCAGCGCGCCTCGCTGGCGGAGCGTTATGGCGTCTATCATCCCGGTCTGCTCAGCGTTCTCGAGCGGATGGAGGAGACGATCGAGATGCCGCTCGAGCGTGCCGCCATGGCGCGCATCGCCGGCGTCACCACCCGCCATCTCGACCGGCTCTTTGCGGCGCAGCTCAATACCACCTTCCTCGATCAATACCGCAGGATCAGGCTGCAGCATGCCCATCGTCTGCTGAAACAGAGCCCGCTTTCCGTCTCGGAAATCGCGGTGGCTACCGGTTTTTCCAGTCTGAGCCATTTTTCCCGGATGTTCCGTGCCCTCTACGGCATCGCTCCGCGCGAAGCGCGGCGGGAATAGGTTTTCTTCACGGTTGAGAAATTTTCACTATGACGATAGGTTGTCTTGGACAAAAGAAAAGGCGGCAGTGGAAAACCCATGAAATCCAACCGTAAAGCGGCAGAGCAACCGGAACAGGCGCCTAGCGGACGCGCTCCCTTTTCCCAGGACCCGCACGCCGTTCGCGAGCCGAAGGAAAACAACCTCGAAATGGCGATCGGCCATGAGGTGCGCGCCTACCGCAAGAAACTCGGCATCACGGTCACCGATCTGGCCGCCGCCACCGGCATTTCGCTCGGCATGCTGTCGAAGATCGAGAACGGCAACATCTCGCCGTCGTTGACGACGCTGCAATCACTGTCGCGGGCGCTCGGCGTACCGCTGACTGCCTTTTTTCGCCGCTATGAGGAACCGCGCAATGCCGTCTTCGTCAAGGCGGGGCAGGGCATCGAGCTCGAACGGCGCGGCACGCGCGCCGGCCATCAATATAATCTGCTCGGCCATATCGACAACAATACCAGCGGCGTCATTGTCGAGCCCTATCTCATCACACTGACGGCCGATTCCGACACCTTCCCGACCTTTCAGCACGAGGGCATGGAATTTCTCTACATGCTGGAAGGCGTGGTCGTTTACCGCCATGGCGACCAGCTTTTCCAGATGGAGCCGGGCGACAGCCTGTTCTTCGATGCCGATGCACCGCATGGGCCGGAGCAGCTGGTGAAACTGCCTAGCAAGTACCTTTCGATCATCACCTATCCTCAGCGGAGCTCGAAAGGCTGACTTGCCTTAAAAGAAAAAATCTTTCTTCCGAGTTGAAATCCCAAAACAGACCTGCTAGTCCTTTCTCAACACGAATGGAGGTCTGGTCATGTGCGGAATTGTGGGTCTCTTCCTCAAGGATAAAAGTCTCGAACCGGAGCTCGGCGCGCTCCTGTCGTCCATGCTGGTGACGATGACGGATCGGGGGCCGGACAGCGCCGGTATCGCGATCTATGGCGACGCCAGCGGCAACAATGCCAAGATCACCATCCAGTCGGCCGATCCGAAGAAGGATTTCGCCGGCCTCGAGGCCGAACTCGGCCAGGCGGTTAGCGCAGCGGTCGCCATCCAGGTGAAGAGTACGCATGCCGTCATCACGCTTGCGAAGGACCTGCTCGACGCGGGCAAGGCAGCCGTTGCGGAACTGCGTCCGAACGTTCGCATCATGAGCAGCGGCGACGCCATCGAGATCTATAAGGAAACCGGCCTGCCAAAGGATGTCGTCTCCCGCTTCGCGGTCAATTCAATGGCCGGCACCCACGGCATCGGCCATACCCGCATGGCGACGGAATCGGCCGTCACGACGCTCGGCGCCCATCCTTTCTCCACCGGCTCCGACCAATGCCTGGTGCATAATGGCTCGCTCTCGAACCACAACAATCTGCGCCGCGAGCTGAAGCGCGAAGGCATGACCTTCGAAACAGAAAACGACACCGAGGTCGCCGCTGCCTATCTGACCGCAGAGATGGCCAAGGGCAAGAATCTCGGCCAGGCGCTGGAAGGCGCGGTCGATGACCTCGACGGCTTCTTCACCTTCGTCGTCGGTACGAAGTCCGGCTTCGGCGTCGTGCGCGACGCAATTGCCTGCAAGCCCGCTGTCATGGCCGAAACGGACCAGTATGTCGCATTCGGTTCGGAATACCGGGCGCTCGTCAATCTGCCCGGCATCGAGAATGCCCGGGTCTGGGAGCCGGAGCCTGCAACCGTCTATTTCTGGGATCACCAGAAGGTCGCTTGACCGGCACCTCATGCGCATTCTCCAAGGGTTATTGAAACATGCCTGTCATTGATCTTGCCACTACGCCGTTACGCGAACTCAACAGCGCCCTGCACAACATCCAGAACGGTTCGAACGATCTTTCCTTCGAAGTCGTCAATCCGCGTGGCAGCCATTCGGTTGCCGTCGGGATCGATGCGCCGGTCACGGTCGACGTGAAGGGGTCCGTCGGCTATTATTGCGCCGGCATGAACGACGGCGGGACCATCACCGTTCACGGTTCGGCAGGTCCGGGTGTTGCGGAAAACATGATGTCTGGAACAGTCGTCATCGAGGGCGATGCCAGCCAGTATGCCGGCGCAACCGGCCGCGGCGGCCTCCTTGTCATCAAGGGCAATGCGGCGTCACGCTGCGGCATCTCGATGAAGGGCATCGACATTGTCGTTCATGGCAATATCGGCCACATGTCCGCCTTCATGGGCCAGTCCGGCCACCTCGTGGTGCTCGGCGATGCCGGCGATGCGCTTGGGGATTCGCTCTACGAGGCGAAGCTCTTCGTGCGCGGTTCGGTCAAGAGCCTGGGTGCGGATTGCATCGAAAAGGAGCTGCGTCCGGAGCATCTGACGAAGCTGGCCGAACTTCTCGAAAAGGCGGGCGTGACCGAAGTGAGGCCCGAGGAATTCAAGCGTTACGGCTCCGCCCGCAAGCTTTACAATTTCAATATCGACAACGCTGACGCATATTAAGGCGAGGGACCATCATGAGCTATCACAACCCCTATACCCCGCCGCGCAAGTCCGCGACCTTCGACGATTACACGCTGGCGGAAATCCGCCGTGCTGCGGCGACTGGAATTTACGACATCCGTGGCGCCGGCACCAAACGGAAGGTTCCGCATTTCGATGACTTGCTGTTTCTCGGCGCATCGATCTCGCGCTATCCGCTCGAAGGCTACCGCGAGAAGTGCGACACGTCGGTCGTCCTCGGCGCGCGCTTTGCCAAAAAGCCCATTCACCTGAAGACGCCGATCACCATTGCCGGCATGAGCTTCGGCGCCCTGTCAGGCAATGCCAAGGAAGCGCTTGGACGCGGCGCGACGATCGCCGGAACCTCCACCACCACAGGCGACGGCGGGATGACCGATGAAGAGCGCGGCCATTCACAGACGTTGGTCTACCAGTATCTGCCGTCGCGATACGGCATGAATCCCAAGGACCTGCGTCGCGCCGATGCGATCGAAGTGGTAGTCGGTCAAGGCGCAAAGCCCGGCGGCGGCGGCATGCTGCTCGGCCAGAAGATCTCCGATCGCGTCGCCAACATGCGCAACCTGCCGAAGGGCATCGACCAGCGCTCGGCGTGCCGCCATCCGGATTGGACTGGCCCGGACGACCTCGAAATCAAGATCCTGGAACTGCGCGAGATCACCGACTGGGAAAAGCCGATCTATGTGAAGGTCGGCGGCGCGCGTCCCTATTACGACACAGCGCTGGCCGTAAAGGCCGGGGCCGACGTGGTGGTGCTCGATGGCATGCAGGGCGGAACCGCCGCGACGCAGGATGTGTTCATCGAGAATGTCGGCATGCCGACGCTCGCCTGCATCCGCCCCGCGGTCCAGGCACTGCAGGATCTCGGCATGCATCGCAAGGTGCAATTGATCATCTCGGGCGGCATTCGTTCGGGCGCCGACGTGGCCAAGGCACTGGCGCTCGGTGCCGATGCCGTTGCCATCGGCACGGCGGCGCTCGTTGCGATCGGCGACAACGATCCGCACTGGGAAGAAGAATACCAAAAGCTCGGCACGACGGCCGGCGCCTATGACGACTGGCACGAAGGCAAAGATCCGGCCGGCATCACGACGCAGGACCCGGAACTGATGAAGCGGCTTGATCCAATCGCCGCCGGCCGCCGTCTCGCCAACTATCTGAAGGTTATGACGCTGGAAGCCCAGACCATTGCGCGCGCCTGCGGCAAGAACCACCTGCACAACCTGGAACCGGAAGATCTTTGCGCCCTGACGATGGAGGCGGCCGCCATGGCCCAGATCCCGCTCGCCGGCACAAACTGGTATCCCGGCAAGGGAGGCTACTGATTTCTACCGGCCGGGCAAACGTCCCGGCCGTCTCGCATCCATAACCAAAGTGTCTCCAAGAAATCCAAAGGGGAACGAGAATGACACTGGACCTTGCTGCTTTTGCCAGAGACAAAGGCATCAAATATTTCATGATCAGCTATACCGACCTGTTCGGTGGCCAACGCGCCAAGCTGGTCCCCGCGGAAGCCATCGCCGATATGCAGAAAGATGGCGCCGGCTTCGCGGGCTTCGCGACCTGGCTCGATTTGACGCCTGCCCATCCCGACCTGTTCGCGGTTCCCGATGCTTCCTCGGTGATCCAACTACCCTGGAAGAAAGACGTCGCATGGGTTGCCGCCGACTGCGTCATGGACGATAAGCCTGTCGAACAGGCGCCACGTGTGCTGCTGAAAAGACTGGTCGCTGAAGCTGCGAAAGAAGGGCTCCGGGTGAAAACCGGCGTGGAGCCCGAGTTCTTTCTCATCTCTTCTGACGGCTCGGTGATTTCAGACCAGTTCGATACAGCCGAGAAGCCTTGCTACGACCAGCAGGCCGTGATGCGTCGGTATGATGTCATCGCCGAGATTTGCGACTACATGCTCGAGCTCGGCTGGAAGCCCTATCAGAACGACCACGAGGACGCGAATGGCCAGTTCGAGATGAACTGGGAATATGACGACGCTCTTCAGACGGCAGACAAGCACTCTTTCTTCAAGTTCATGGTCAAGTCGGTCGCCGAAAAGCACGGCCTTCGCGCCACCTTCATGCCGAAGCCCTTCAAAGGCCTGACCGGAAACGGGTGCCATGCCCACATCTCGGTCTGGGACATCGATGGCAAGGTAAACGCCTTCGCGGACAAGGAAATGGCCTTTGGGCTTTCCGCTCAGGGGAAAACCTTCCTCGGCGGCATCATGAAACACGCCTCCGCGCTTGCCGCGATCACCAATCCGACGGTCAATTCCTACAAGCGCATCAACGCGCCGCGCACGACATCGGGCGCGACCTGGTCGCCGAACACCGTGACCTGGACGGGCAACAACCGCACTCACATGGTGCGTGTGCCGGGGCCGGGACGTTTCGAATTGCGCCTGCCGGACGGTGCGGTCAACCCGTACCTGCTGCAGGCGATCATCATCGCGGCCGGCCTCGACGGCATCCGCAGCCAGGCCGATCCCGGCCGGCACTACGATATCGACATGTATGCCGAGGGGCATCTGGTGAAGGACGCGCCGCGCCTGCCGCTCAACCTGCTTGACGCGCTGCGTGCCTATGATGCCGACGAAGGCTTGAAGGAGGCGATCGGGGCCGAGTTTTCCGCCGCCTATCTCAAGCTCAAGCATCAGGAATGGAATGCCTATTGCTCGCATTTCACCCAGTGGGAACGCGACAGCACGCTCGACATCTGAGTGGTTGGATGCCCCCAATGACCTGACGCGCCAGGGCGAACAAGCTCCGGCGTGATCGGACCTTCTGCACTTGATATGGCGAAGAAAGTGACAGCATGAAGAACTTCGTACTCACCGTATCCTGCAAATCGACACGCGGCATCGTCGCGGCGATTTCGAGCTATCTGGCCGACAAGGGCTGCAACATCATCGACAGCTCGCAGTTCGACGATCTCGATACCGGCAAGTTCTTCATGCGCGTCAGCTTCATTTCGGAAGAGGGGCTTTCGGGTGCGGATATCGACGCCGGCTTTGCTGCCGTCGCCGCTCCTTTCGAAATGGATTATGATTTTCACGACAGCGAGAAGCGCATGAAGGTGCTGTTGATGGTGTCGCGCTTCGGCCATTGCCTCAACGACCTGCTCTACCGCTGGAAGATCGGCGCGCTGCCGATCGATATCGTCGGCGTCGTCTCCAACCATTTCGATTACCAGAAGGTCGTGGTCAACCACGACATTCCCTTCCACCATATTCCCGTCACCAAGGCCAACAAGGTGCAGGCCGAGGCCCGTATCATGGAGGTGGCCGAGCAGACCGGCACGGAGTTGATCGTACTCGCCCGCTACATGCAGATCCTGTCGGACGAGATGTGCCAGAAGATGTCCGGCCGGATCATCAATATCCACCATTCCTTCCTGCCGAGTTTCAAGGGCGCCAATCCTTACAAGCAGGCCTACGGCCGCGGCGTGAAGCTGATCGGGGCGACAGCGCATTACGTCACCGCCGATCTCGACGAAGGCCCGATCATCGAGCAGGACACGGCCCGCATCACCCATGCACAGTCGCCCGACGATTACGTCTCGATCGGCCGCGACGTCGAAAGCCAGGTGCTGGCGCGTGCCATCCACGCCCATATCCATCACCGCACCTTCATCAACGGCAACCGCACCGTGGTCTTTCCGGCAAGCCCCGGCAGCTACGCCTCCGAACGCATGGGTTGAGACGTGCATCGACAGTAGTAGCCTCGCCGCATCCATCATTCAGAGCGTTAAGGTTGCGGAGGTGCCATCAAAGTTTGGGAAATGCATGCCGGGCGGGCTTGCCACGGCGCGAAAGACTTATATAGTCAGGAAATAAATATTCCGTAGAGGAAACAAAAGGGAACGGACAATGGCTTTATCATGGCGTTTCTCCGTCTTGGCGGATCGGCATCGCGCTCTGGGATCGAAGCTCGAGGACTGGAGCGGCATGGGCACCGCCTGGACCTACGACAAGGACATGTCGGAAGAGCATGTCGCCGTCCGCACCAAGGCCGGCATCATGGATGTCTCGGGCCTGAAGAAGGTGCACCTGGTCGGCCCGCACGCCATCGCCGTGCTCGACTCCATCACCACCCGCGACCTGACGAAGATCTACCCCGGCCGGTCAGTCTATGCGACCATGCTGAACGACCGCGGCCACTTCACCGACGACTGCATCGTCTATCGCACCGGCCCGAATTCCTGGATGTTGGTGCATGGCTCCGGCTCTGGGCACGAAGAGGTCGTCAAGCAGGCTGCGGGCCGCAATTGCGCCGTCCTCTTCGACGACGACCTGCACGACCTGTCGCTGCAGGGTCCGATCGCGGTCGACTATCTCGCCAAATATGTGCCCGGCATCCGCGACCTCAAATATTTCCACCACATGCAGACGACGCTGTTCGGTGCACCGGTGATGATCTCGCGCACCGGCTATACCGGCGAACGCGGCTACGAGATCTTCGTGCGCGGCCAGGACGCCGTCATGGTCTGGGATCGGATCGTCGAGGAAGGCAAGGAAATGGGCATCATCCCCTGCTGCTTCTCCGTTCTCGACATGCTGCGGGTCGAAAGCTACCTGCTCTTCTATCCCTATGACAATTCGCAGATGTATCCCTTCGCCAATCAGCCGCCCGGCGACAGCCTCTGGGAACTCGGCCTCGACTTTACCGTCAGCCCCGGCAAGACGGGCTTCCGTGGCGCCGAGGAACATGCTCGCCTGAAGGGCAAGGAACGCTTCAAGATCTTTGGCATGCTGATCGATGCCGACGGACCGGCCGATCTCGGCGACGAAGTCTTTGCCGACGGAAAAAAGGTCGGCGTCATTACCTGCCCGAGCTATTCGTCGCTGACGCAGAAATCCATGGCGATTGCTCGTCTGGACGTTGACAAGGCGGTGCATGGGACGAAACTTGAAGTCCGCGGCAAGACCGTGATGGCAGGCGCCACTGCCCACACGCTTCCTTTCGACGATCCGGAGAAGAAGAAGAGGACCGCCGTAGGTTAAGGAGCACGCGAATGCTCGTTGCAGGCATCAAGAGCCGACCAGTCTACACGGGCCTGACCATCCAGCCGCGCGCCCGGCGGCACATTTTCGCGCTCGAAGGGGAGGGCGCCAAGGCTCTCCTCGATCAGCAGCCGGCGCTTGACGAAACGGCGCTTTCCCGTAGTGAAATCCTCTATGTCGCCCGCGGCTCTCAAGGGTCCGGCCTGGACGAGGCGCTGCGCCGCCTCGGCGCCGACATGTTCTTCACGGCGCCGACCATCGCAACGCTGCTCTTCCGACTGAAGGGTTCGCTTGCCACCGCCCATATGGGCACGCGGCTCTATCTATCGGGCACGGAAGGCTTCATCGGCCAGGCAATGCTGGTGGCGCTCGATTACGGCATGGACCATGCCTCCGTCATCACCGAGCATCGCGGCTCGCTGGCCCGGCGTGTGCAATGCGTCCATTGCAAGGGCATCACCGATGACGTCACCACCAGCCCCTTTGCCTGCAGCCATTGCGGGCTGCTGCTTCTGGTGCGCGACCATTATTCGCGGCGGCTCGCCGCCTTCCAGGGCGTCAATATCGATGCGGAAGAACCGGGCAGCGCGCCTGATCCGGAGGAGTTGTTCCTTTGAGCGGTGGCACTGAAATTCCTGTCCGCGTGACGCGGATCACGCCGATCGCCGAGCGCGTCAAGCGTTTCCGTTTCGAGCGCCTGGACGGCAAGCCGATGCCCTATTTCTCCGGCGGCGCGCATGTCATCGTCTCGATGAACGATGGCGGCCATATGCGCCGCAACGCCTATTCGCTGATGTCGCCGCCGCATGATTGCGCAGCCTATGAGATCAGCGTGCTGCATGTCGAGGGTTCACGCGGCGGCTCCACCTTCATGCATGAGAAGCTCAGCGAAGGCGATGAGCTGAAGGTCAGCTATCCCGTCAACCTGTTCCAGCCGGACTGGCGCGGACGCAAGCACCTTCTGATCGCCGGCGGTATCGGCATTACCCCCTTCATCGCGATGATGGAGCAGTTTTCCCGCGAGGGCGCCAATTTCGAGCTGCATTATGCCATCCGCACGCGCGACCGCGGCGCCTATTGGCAGCAACTCGTCGAGCGCTACGGCGGACATCGCATCAAGATCTATTGCGACGCCGAAGGCGGCGCTATCCCGTTGACACGCCTGCTCGACAGCCAGCCGCTCGGCACGCATCTTTATGTCTGCGGCCCGTCCGGGATGATCGACGGCGTGCTGAAAACCGGCCTCAACGCCGGCTGGCCGGAACAGAACCTGCATTCGGAACGGTTCCTGTCGTCGCTGCCCGGCAAGCCCTTCGCGATCGAGCTCCTGCGGTCCGGCAAGACCGTGAAGGTCGGCCATCACGAAAGCATGCTGGAGGCGATCGAGGCGGCGGGCGTCGACGCGCCCTTCCTCTGTCGCGGCGGCGCCTGCGGTCAATGCGAAACCGGGGTCGTCACCTGCGACGGCAAGCTGCTGCACCATGACGTCTATTTGACGAGCGAAGAAAAAGCATCCGGCCGCAAGGTGATGATCTGCGTTTCCCGCTTCGAGGGAAACACGCTGCATCTTGATCTCTAGCGGCATCGGAAGCGGAACAAGGAGACCGGACATGGCAATCGTCTTCAAGCAGGAAACCTTCCGGAACGATTTCAGCTATCGGAACAGCCCCGAGAACATCCGGCGTTTCCCGTTTCCCTTCGACCGCGACGAATACATGTATTCGGTCAACATGGAGCCGCATGTGCACGGCCGGGCGGGAACCGTCTACGAAAGCCTGATCGACGTCGACGAGCATTATGTCGCCGAGATGCACGACCGGGCCCTCGTCCTGAAGGAAGATCCGCTGCGCTACCAGGCGCTGCCGCACATGATGAGTGCCCAATGGGACACGCTCGAATTGCTGATGGAAGAGCAGGCGGCAGGGTATCCCGACCATTTCACGCTGATCCGCAACGGCGACCAGTGGCGCTGGATCAACCGCCCGCTCGGCATCGACGACAGCTTCACCTTCGGCGATGCTTCGACGCTGCCCTACGAGCCCTTCGAATATATCACCCGCCAGGCCCAGGGCGATTTCTGCATCGTCGACCAGCGCGACAGCAATCTCTGGATGGACGCCGGGATGGTGACGACGCAGGCCGACTGGTCGCTCGATTTCGATATCGGCATGAACTTCATGGAATGGCACGGGCCGGTGCCGCTCGCCCACCAGATCGGCGTCTTCGACCGGGCGCTGAAATTCCTGCTAAACCTGCAGCAGGGCAAGCCGACGCGGCGCTTCAACTGGACAATGACGATCAATCCGCGGCTCGACACCAGCCCCGAGAATTATCACAAGTGGGGGCCTGACCGCACGACGGTGACGCCGGAGAATGTCGGCGAAAAGGTGCATCTGCGCGTCGAATTGCAGAGTCTCTGGCGCCTGCCGCGCTCGAACGCCATCCTCTTCGTCATCCGCTGCTACCTGATGAACATGGAAGAGCTCGTCACCGTGCCGAAATGGGCGCGCCGCTTTCCGCGCGTGCTGAAGACGCTGCCGCCCGAGCTCATCGACTACAAGGGCCTCACCCGCTTCCGCGAGACGACGATCGACTGGCTTTCCAAATATGACGACGGGGCGCCAACCAGCCCCGGCATCTATCCGGACTGAGGCGCAGCGAATGTGCGAGATAAAACGATATAATCAAGAGGGGAATGCTTCATGACAAGAGTAGCCGTCATCGGTGCCGGTCCTTCCGGGCTGGCGCAGCTGCGCGCCTTTCAATCGGCCGCCCAGAAGGGCGCCGAGATCCCGGAGATCGTCTGCTTCGAAAAGCAGTCGGATTGGGGCGGGCTCTGGAACTATACCTGGCGCACCGGGCTCGACGAATATGGCGAGCCGGTCCATGGCAGCATGTATCGCTACCTCTGGTCGAACGGCCCGAAGGAATGCCTCGAATTCGCCGATTATTCCTTCGAGGAGCATTTCGGCAAGCCGATCGCCTCCTATCCGCCGCGCGCCGTGCTCTGGGATTACATCAAGGGCCGCGTCGAGAAGGCGAACGTCCGCCACTGGGTGCGCTTCAGCACGCCGGTGCGCATGGTCCGTTTCGACGATCAGACGAAGAAATTCACGGTGACGGCGCATAACCGCATCGAGGACCGGATGTATGACGAGGAGTTCGACTATGTCGTCGTGGCATCCGGTCATTTCTCGACGCCGAACGTGCCCTATTTCGAGGGCGTGAGGACCTTCAACGGCCGCGTGCTACATGCCCATGATTTCCGCGACGCGCTGGAGTTCAAGGGCAAGGATATCCTGATCGTCGGCCGCAGCTATTCGGCCGAAGACATCGGCTCGCAATGCTGGAAATACGGCGCAAGATCGGTGACGACCAGCTACCGCTCGAAACCGATGGGCTTCAAATGGCCGGAGAATTTCGAGGAACGGCCGCTGCTGACCAAGCTCGAAAACCGCACGGCGCATTTCCTCGACGGCTCCACCAAGGAGGTCGATGCGGTGATCCTCTGCACCGGATACCAGCACCACTTCCCCTTCCTGCCCGACGATCTAAGGCTGAAAACCGCCAACCGCCTCTGGGCCGACAGCCTCTACAAGGGGGTGATCTTCGACAAGAACCCGCAGCTTTTCTATATCGGCATGCAGGACCAGTTCTACACCTTCAACATGTTCGACGTGCAGGCCTGGTGGGCGCGCGACGTGATGATGGGTCGCATCACCCTGCCATCCGAAGAGGAGCTGAAAGCCAATTTCGACATGTGGCGCGCCCGCGAGGAAACGCTCGAGGATGCCGAGCAGATGATCTGGTATCAGGGCGATTACGTGAAGGAACTGCTTGCCGAAACCGACTATCCCAACTTCGACATCGAGGGCACCAACCAGACCTTCATGGAGTGGGAACATCACAAGGCCCACAACATCATGGGCTTCCGCGACCATGCCTACCGGTCGCTGATGACCGGCAACATGTCGCCGACGCACCACACGCCCTGGGTCGAGGCGCTCGACGATTCCATGGAGGAATATCTGCGCAACTGATGAGGCGGACTGCATTGCCGGAGAAGGGTGTTCGTGCTCTCTTCCGGCATTGTGACGTGCGCCTTTTTAAATGAGACGACATAAATCCATCTGCAACTCTTCTCTTCGGATGTGGCCTTCATGGATTTTCAAACGAGCATTCTCGGGCGCATGAGTGGTTTTCTCTATCGCTGCCGTGCCGACGAAAACTATACGATGCTGGAGATGACCAACGGCATCGAGCGCATCTTCGGTTATCCCGCCGACGAGATTATCGGCAACCGCACGCGGACCTTCACCTCGATCATGTACGAGGAAGACGTGCCTCTGATGGACGAGATCGTCGGACGGGCGCTGGAGAGGCGCACCGACTGGACGATGGAATACCGCATCCGTCACGCCATGGGCCATCTCATCTGGGTCACCGAGACGGGCGGCGGCATCTGGGACGAGAAGGGTGAACTTCTCTATCTCGAAGGCAGCATCATCAATATCGAATCACTCTACCAGCGAATCGATGACCAGACCGCCGATATGCGCGTCACCGCCTCGAAGACCAATGAGATCCTGCAATCACTGCGTTACCTGAAGCTGCTCGCGGTCAATGCCGGCATCGAGGCTGCTCGCGCCGGCACGGCCGGATCGGGCTTTGCCGTGCTTGCCGCCGAGATGCGCACGCTTGCCAACTCCTCGGAAGAGGCCGCACGCGCCATTTCCAACGCACAACGCAAGGCGGAAGGCTGAGCGTTACCCAAGCAGCGGCAGATTTGCGGCTCACCTTCGAAGCCGTATTATTAACCGTTCGGCGCTTCCAGCGATTGCAACGCTTTTCCAATGACTTGCGGTAATTCAGTGTGTGAAGAATCTGCTGTGATTGTCGGTAATGTTAAGGCCGCGTTAACTTTTTGTTAACCATAGCAGCGGTAGACATGGTCAACGATTTCTTCACATAGATGACCAAAGTGCTAACAGACGCTCGCTCTATCCGCATCAAGGGCCGCTCTTTCCTCGCGGTCATGCTGTCCCCGGATCTTCCGATCGATGATTGGTTGACCCGCCTGGACGATCTGGCCGCACGTTCGGCCGGCTTCTTCCTCGGACGGCCTGTCGTGCTCGACCTGACGGACCTGCAAATCGACCGGCCGCAGCTGAAGGACCTGATTGCTGAACTTGCCAAGCGCAATGTCAGCATCATGGGCATCGAGGGCGCGCGGCCCTCGATCCTCGGATCCGGCATGCCGCCGGCGCTCAAAGGCGGTCGGTCGGTTTCCGATATCGAGGTTCAGGCAAAGGAGCCTGTCGATCCGCCCGGCAAACCGGCAGTGGCAGAGACCCGCCCGGCCATGCAATCGATCGTCATCCGGGAGCCTGTGCGCTCGGGGCAATCGGTGATCTTTCCGGAAGGCGACGTCACCGTCATCGGTTCGGTCGCCTCGGGTGCCGAGGTCATCGCCGGCGGGTCCGTCCATATCTATGGCACCTTGCGTGGCCGAGCCATGGCAGGGTCCATCGGAAACGCATCGGCGCGGATCTTTTGCCGCAAGCTCGAGGCCGAGCTGGTTGCAATCGACGGCATCTACAAAATGGCGGAAGACATGGCCCCTAATCTTCGCGGACAGGCTGTTCAGCTCTGGCTCGAGGACGACGCGATCATGGCAGAGAAACTGATCTGACGGCAGCGCCGCGCGTCTCTTCGAGAGCCGCAAGAGGACGCTTTAACACTTTGAATTACTGGGGCCACGGCAAAGGAGAGACAATGATGGGGAAAGTGATCGTCGTCACGTCAGGCAAGGGCGGGGTTGGCAAGACGACCTCGACCGCCGCATTGGGAGCGGCGCTGGCGCAACGCAATGAAAAAGTCGTCGTCGTCGATTTCGACGTGGGCTTACGCAATCTAGACCTCGTGATGGGCGCCGAACGCAGGGTCGTCTACGACCTGATCAATGTCATCCAGGGCGACGCCAAGCTTACCCAGGCGCTGATCCGCGACAAGCGGCTGGAGACGCTGTTCCTGCTGCCGGCCTCGCAGACGCGCGACAAGGACAATCTGACGGCCGAGGGCGTCGAGCGCGTCATCAACGACCTGAAGCGCTATTTCGACTGGATCATCTGCGACAGCCCCGCCGGGATCGAGCGCGGTGCAACGCTTGCCATGCGCCACGCCGATGTTGCCGTGGTCGTCACCAATCCCGAGGTCTCGTCGGTGCGCGATTCGGATCGCATCATCGGCCTGCTGGATGCCAAGACCGCCAAGGCCGAACGCGGCGAGCGGATGGAAAAGCACCTGCTGCTGACACGCTACGACGCCAACCGCGCCGAACGCGGCGACATGCTCAAGGTCGACGACGTCCTGGAGATCCTGTCCATCCCGCTCCTCGGCATCATACCCGAAAGCATGGATGTTCTGCGGGCATCCAACATCGGTGCGCCGGTCACGCTGGCAGACAGTCGCAGCGTGGCTGCTATGGCCTATTTCGATGCCGCTCGCCGGCTCGCCGGCGAGACGGTGCCGATCGCGATCCCAGAGGAAAAGAGGAACATTTTCGGCAAGATCTTCGGACGGAGGGCGGCATGAATATTTTCCGTCTTTTCAACAAGCAGAGAACCGCACCGGCCGCCCGCGAACGGCTGCAGGTCCTTCTCGCCCATGAACGTTCCTCGGCGGGGTCGGACCTGGTCTCCCTGCTGCGCGAGGAAATCCTTGCGGTGATCGCAAAGCACGTGCAGCTCGACCACGACAAGGTGCAGGTGACGATCGATCGCAACGAGTACGTCTCGACCCTTGAGATCGACGTCGAAATCCCGCTGAATGCAGCCGTGCAGGCCGCGTGAACGACAGCGCGCTGCCTGTTGCGACAACAGGCAGCGCTGACGGTCAGGACTTTCTGGCTTTGCGATTGGCGTAACGCAGGTCGCGTTCGGCCTTTCGGGCGGCTTCATCCGCAATCACGCGGGCGATCCGGTCTTTGTCAGCCGCTTCGCGTGCGTCGGCATCGGCGCGTGCTGCGGCTTCGGCGGCAGCCTGACGCTCGACTTCCGCAGCTTTAGCCCGCTCCAGTTCCTCTAGCTTCAGCCGTTCTCGCGCAGCACGCCGTTCTTCCCTGGCCGCGGCAATGGCTTGACGCTCCGCCTGCTTTGCCAGCCTTGTGGGTTCGGCCGTATCCTTGGCGTTGCGATACGCATTGAGGAGAGCGGCCTTGGCTTCGGCAGCTGCGCTGCGGCGATCGGAAAGCTCGTTGTTTCTGGCGTTTTTCAAATCTGTTTCCTGACTGTTTGACTTCGACCCTAGAGCATGATGCCGAAAAGTGTGCGCGGTTTTCGGACGACATCATGCTCCAACTCTTTAATTTAGAACAGGATTCAGAGTTTAGGCCGATCCGGCCTAAAATCATCCTGTTCTAGGGCGCCGCGCGTCTTCAGACGCGCTAAGGACGCTGCAATATTTTGAACTGCCGCATGTTTTATCCTGAAATCGAAGCCGATTTAAGGAATTATGCAGCAGGGTCAGATTTTCTTTTTCCGCTTCGCGGCAGGGGCAGTCGTCGCTGCCAAGCGATCCTGCAATTCCTTGGCCTCACGGGCCTCGCGTAACCGCAAGGTTTTTTCCTCGCGGGCTCGCACTGTCGAGTCGATCTCTTCGACCGCGCGGCTTCGCTCCAAGAACTGCGATTGCACGTTTCCGAAGGCAATCTCCGCCTGCTTGCGTGATTTGCTGTGTGTCTCTGTCATCTTCATCCCGGATTTTATTACAGCGCCGCGCGTTTTTCAGACGCGCAAAGGACGCTGTAACACTTTGAATTACTGCATAATTCCTGAAATCGATTCCGCGTTTAAGGAATTACGCAGCAGCCCGCTGGCCGACTCAGCAAAAAGGCCAGGCAACGTGCCTGACCTCAATAGTATCATGCTTTCGACAGTGCCGGTACATCCGCGGTCAAAGGAAAGCTGACGTCAGTTCAGGCAGCTTGGAGATTGCAAGCGGACATTTTGCCCGACTTGTTATCGCGCTCAAGCTCGTAGCCGATCTTCTGGCCTTCGACGATTTCACGCATTCCAGCGCGTTCGACGGCAGAGATGTGGACGAAGGCGTCAGCGCCGCCGTCATCAGGCTGGATGAAGCCGAAGCCCTTGGTGGAATTGAACCATTTAACTGTGCCAGTGGTCATAACAAACCCTTTCATAGCAATTGAACGACCGCACGTGCGGAAGCACGACGGATGATGGTCTCGATTTTGAAGAGGGAAGTTCGTCCAGGGCACGTTGCCAGCGTGCGATAACAAAAGTCAAACAAGCAATATCGACTACCGAGATATAGTCATTCAACCCAAATTTGTCAACTTTTAGTTTTTCAGGGCCATGTACTCAATATAAGGTTGCATCTCCATCGCATTGCGTGCCGCCGCTAAAACGTGCGGCTTCGTCAACAGTGCGAGAAACCGATCACCGTCCTCGACCCCAAAAGCAGGCGTTACGAGCGCGGTCGCGTCTTCTGCGGGTCGTAATGCGAAAGCGGCACGATCGTCGCCGGCAGGCGCTTCTGGTGGCCGTCGAGCTTGCCGATCTCGACCTCGGTGCCGGGGCTTGCATGCATCACGTCGATGCGGGCGAGCGCGATCGTCTTGCCGAGGATCGGCGAGCGCGTGGCGCTGGTGATAACGCCCACCTGCGCCCGGCCGATATGGACACAATCGCCATGGCCGACGGCCTCGTTGGCCTTGATGTCGAGGCCGACGAGCAGATGGCGCGGATGCTCCTTGCGCCGGATCAGCGCCTCGCGGCCGATGAAATCGTCCTGCTTGGATTTCAGCGGCACCGTGAAGCCGATCCCGGCCTCGAATGGGTCCGTCTGGTCGGTGAATTCGTGATGGGCGAAGATCAGGCCCGCCTCGATGCGGACCATGTCGAGCGCCTCCAGCCCCATCGGCTTCAACCCGTGCGGCTGCCCTGCCTCCCAGACGGCGTCGAACACTGTCAGCGCATCCTTCGGATGACAGAAGATCTCGTAGCCGAGCTCGCCGGTATAACCCGTGCGCGAGACGACGATAGGAACACCCTCGAAGCCGCCGATGCGGCCGACGGTGAAGCGGAACCACTCGAGCTCGCCGATCGTCGGTTGGCGCGGCGCCGTCCAGATGATCTCCTTCAGGATATCGCGGCTTTTCGGACCCTGCAGGGCGATATTGTGCATCTGATCGGTCGATGAGCGGACCCAGGCCTTGAAGCCCTTCTTCTCGGCCTGCTGACGCAGCCAGATGCCGCTGAAATCATCGCCGCCGATCCAGCGGAAGTTCTTGTCGCCGAGCCGGAACAGCGTGCCGTCATCGATCATGCCGCCGTTTTCGTAGCACATGGCGGAATAGACGACCTGGCCGGTCGACAGCTTGCGCACGTCGCGCGTCAGGCAATATTGCAGCAGCTCCTCGGCATCCGGCCCCGTCACCTCGAATTTCCGCAAGGGCGAAAGGTCGATGACGGCGGCGCGCTCGCGGCAGGCCCAATATTCCTCGACCGGCCCCTCACTGGAAAAGCGGTTCGGCAGCCAGTAGCCGCGATATTCGGTGTAGTCCCGCGTCAGCGTGGAGAGGTGGGGATGGAAGGCGGTTTCGCGCGTCAGTTCGGCGTCGGCATCTGGGGTCATGCGATAAGCTACCGCTCGTGAGAATTTCTCTTTTCCGGAAAAGGTGCGGACGTGGATATCCGTCGGATCCCAGCCGTTCGCCGCGTCGATATCGTCAGGGCAGGACGAGGAGACGCAGACGAGGTCGGTCAGCGCCCGCATCAGCACGTAATCGCCGGGGCGCGACCAGGGCTCGTCAAGATAGAGCTGGTTGTTGTGGTCGATGCTGGTGTTGTAGAAATAGTTCAGCGCTTCCCAGCCCTTGCGGCCGGCAATGCCGTAGGGCGCCAGCACCGCGTTGAAATTATCCGTGCAGTTGACGTGGCCGGGATAACCCATGTCGTCGTAATAGCGCGAATTGCAGGCGGTCGCGAAAGCGTCGTGACGCCCGACCGTATCCTGAACGATCTCGACCAGCGGCTCGAAGTCGCGGTCGAAGGCCTTGGAGGGGAGGCCTGGCATCGGATAGCTGCGGCCGAGCAGCGTGCGGGTGACGGTGGAATCGAGCGCGAGATCGAGACCCTTATCGACCTTGCGGGCGGCAAAAGCCTGGAAATCCGTGCACTGGCGTCCATAGACATCGATGATCTGGATGAATTCGCCGGCCCGCACGAAATAGGCCGCGGCGGTCGCCGCCCGGATGCGGATATCCTCGACGGGATCGGCGGCCGGTTCCGGCAGGGCGGAGGCATAATCGCGGATCAACAGGCTGCGCTTGATCCTGACCTCGATCGGCGTCGCCGTATCCTGCGCCTCCGGTGACATGGCGCCAGCGGGTGCTGCAACGATCAGCAGGCCCTTCAGCGAAATCGTGAATTCCGCCCGGCTGCCCGGCGTCGATCCGGCCCCGAAGATGCTGAGCGCGCCGGCCACTGCCAGATCGGCGCCGCGACGCTGAAGTGCTGCACGCGTGCGGGCAGCACTCTCATCCTCTGCCTGAAGTATGGCCTTCAAACCTTCGGCCGAATTGCTGAATGCCGCTCCGAGACCGGCGGCCAGGAAGCGCCCTTTTTCATCGAGGAAAGAGATCTCGCAGACCTGTCCGCCCTCGCTGTCGATAACGCTGACGCGGTCGCCCGGCTCGACGCGCATAACGACCGATCCGCCGCCCTTTGCCCTGTAGCGCTCGGTTCCCTCCGGCAGGGTGGGAATGCCGGGATAGTGCACGAGGCTCGGAGCCGCCGGTCGCAGGCCCGTCATAGCAGGATGAAGTTCTCGCATCGCGCCCTCTTGGGGATCCAGCATGCCCTCGGGCACCACCCATACAGGTTACAAAATGCCCCAGGAAAGTAAAGTCGAGTTGACTAAAAAGAAAATATCTTCACTATGCATAAAGAGTTGAGACTCGGGGAATCCGTCGGGAACGCGGATCGCCAAAATCATCCGGGCGGGCTTGAGACTGTCAGGGAGACACGTTCAGGGAGACGTACAAAGATACGTCCGGAACAAATAGAATGGGGAATTTCACCGATGACAGACATTGTGGAGGCCGGGATTGCATCCGGCACCGAAGGTAAGCTTGTACGCGCGCTCGACTGGAAGGGCGCATTCTGGGTGGCTGCGGGCGTGCCGCCGCTCGTTCTTTTCTCCATCGGCGGCATTGCGGGCACGACGGGCAAGCTCGCCTTCGTCGTCTGGATCATCTCGATGGTGATGGGTTTCCTGCAATCCTTCACCTATGCCGAAATCGCCGGCATGTTCGCCAACAAGTCCGGCGGCGCTTCGGTCTATGGCGCCACCGCCTGGCTGCGATATTCGAAATTCATCGCGCCGCTGTCGGTCTGGTGCAACTGGTTTGCCTGGTCGCCGGTGCTGTCGCTCGGCTGCGCCATCGCCGCCGGTTACATCCTCAACGCATTCTACCCGATTCCGGCGGCGGATTCGCAGATGGTCCTCGACTGGATCTCCGCGCATGCCGCTTCCGTCACGGCCGATAGCCCCCGCGTCGCCGAATATATCGCAGCCCATGCCGGCACCACCCCGGATGACGCCGTCAAGGCATTGCTCGGCACCGACGGCGTCGCTGCCCTGACGCCGGCGATCCGCAGCTGGTCGCTCTTCAGCTTCAGCATTCCCTTCCTTGCCACCGCCAATATCAACGCCACCTTCTTCATCGGCGGCATCCTGATGCTGATCATCTTCGCGATCCAGCATCGCGGTATTTCGGAAACAGCAAGCGTGCAGAAGTGGCTGGCAATCATCGTGCTGGTGCCGCTGCTCATCATCGGCCTCTATCCGATCGTCAGCGGCCAGATCCTTGCCACCAACGTCACCGGTCTCGTGCCGCCGACAGCCGCCTATGCCGCTGTCGACGGCACCTGGAGCAACGGCGGCTGGACGCTCTTCCTCGGCGGCCTCTATATCGCCGCCTGGTCAACCTACGGCTTCGAGACGGCGGTCTGCTACACCCGCGAACTCAAGAACCCGAAGACCGACACCTTCAAGGCGATCTTCTATTCCGGCCTTGCCTGCTGCCTGTTTTTCTTCCTGGTGCCCTTCGCCTTCCAGGGCGTTCTCGGCCATGCAGGCATGCTGGCCCCCGGCATCGTCGATGGCACGGGTGTTGCCGAAGCGCTCGGCGGCCTCATCGGCGCCGGCCGCGTCGTTACCCAGTTGCTCGTCGTACTGATGATCATGGCACTCTTCCTTGCCATCATGACGGCGATGGCCGGCTCCTCGCGCACGCTCTACCAGGGCTCGAAGGACGGCTGGCTGCCAAAATACCTCGACCACGTCAACGAACACGGCGCGCCGACGCGGGCGATGTGGACCGATTTCGCCTTCAATCTCTTCCTGCTGGCGATCGCCTCGGATGTCGGCGGCTATTTCTTCGTGCTCGCCGTCTCGAATGTCGGCTACATCATCTTCAACTTCCTGAACCTCAATTCCGGCTGGATCCACCGGATGGATTCCGGCCATATCGAGCGCCCCTGGAAGGCGCCGACCTGGCTGATCGGCCTCAACACCGTGCTGGCCTTCGTCAACGCGCTGTTTCTCGGCGCTGGTGCCAAGGTCTGGGGTTATTCCAATGCGCTCTGGGTCGGCTTCATCTTCGCCGCCCTGATCCTGCCGGTCTTCGCCTATCGCCACTATGTGCGCGACGGCGGTAAATTCCCAGCCGGCGCGATGGAGGATCTCGGCCTCGTCGGCCAGGATCTCGGCGTCAAGAAAGCCGGCATCCTGCCTTATGTCGCACTCGCCGGCGGCCTGGCGATCGTCCTGATCGCTAACGTTATCTTCCAGCTTCCGGCCTAAAATCGCCTCCCAAGCAGAAAGGCCGAAAAGCCGCCATGGAAACATGGCGGCTTTTTTCGTTGTGTTGGCACGTCAGGCGGCGGAAGCTCTTGCGGCCTTGACGGCGGCCGCGTCGACATAGAGGCCGAAGCCGACAGCGATGCGATTCCAGCCATTGATGATGTTGATCATCACGGTGAGCTTAACCTGCTCCTCTTCTGTGAACTGGGCCTTTAAGGACTTATAGGCGCTCGCATGTTCCCGTCCTTCACAAAGGCGTGTCAGGGCCTCGGTCCAGCCGAGCGCAGCGCGTTCGCGGTCGGTATAGCAGGGCGCCTCCCGCCAGGCCGGCAGCAGGTAGATGCGTTGTTCGGTTTCGCCATTCTCGCGCGCTTCGGTCGCATGGAGATTGAGGCAATTGGCGCAGCCGTTGATCTGCGATGCGCGGAGCTTGACCAGTTCGGAAAGGGTCCGGTCGAAACTGGCGGCGGCGTCGAGTTCGATCGATGTACGCTGCAAAAACTTCATCAGCGAAGGGGCAGCGGCAAAGAGATCTATTTTCGTCGTCATGATTGGCTTCCTTCTGTTGTTGCCGATATCATGACGGGCCGAAATCTCCCGATGTGACAGCATGCGGAAATTTTTCGATCTATGACTCCAGCGGCGCAGGCAAGATTGTCATGGAAATTGCTTGAAGGCGGGAACGGTCTGTAGAAAGACTATCGAATGGTGCGGATGAAGCAGGATGCGGGACGCATTCGAATCTGGCGCAACGACGCGTTAGCCGGAGTTGAATTGCTGCGCGCGTCGGGAACGCAGCTTCACTTTCCGAAGCACTTCCACGACGCTTACGCAATCCATCTCCACGAACGCGGCACAATGGCGTTCCAATATGGTCAGCCTCAGGTAGCCCTGAAACCAGGCAACATCAATGTCCTTGCGCCCGGCGTTGTTCACATGTGCCTGCCGGCCGACGAACAGGCGTTGAACTACCGCTGCCTGTTCGTATCGCCTGCGTTTTTGCAGTACGCGGTGCTCGACCCGGGGGCGACGCGCCTGCCGCTGTTCGAGCGGTTGTTATGCCTTGGCGACCTCGAGCTTTTCCAAAGCCTTGGCAATGCGCATCGATATCTCGAAACTGACGATGACGCTTTTGAGGCCGAGACGCTGCTGACGAGCGGGCTCGCGGCGCTGGCCACTTACTCCGGGCAGCCGCACGCAAGGATGGAAGCAGGCAGCGAGCCGCGGCACGTCACGACCATTCGCGAATTTCTGGACGCCAACTACGACAGGCGTATTGCCCTTGCCGATCTTGCCCGGCTGGTCAGGCTCAATCCCGTGTATCTCGTCCGATCCTTCCGCTCGTCTGTCGGGCTGCCGCCGCATGCCTATCAGAGGCAATTGCGACTGAGCCGGGCGCGGCAGTTGCTTCGGTTGGGCACGCCGCCGGCCGAAGTAGCCGAGATGGTCGGCTTCGCCGATCAGAGCCATCTCTCCCGCCTGTTCAAACAGACGACGGGCGTGACGCCCGCCGATTATGCGAAAGGTTTATAGCGTTCAAGACAGCAGGGTTTGCTTATGTGAATACTGTACACTCTTGCGGGTGACGACGGCTGGCTCCAGCGATGCGCCCGCAAGGCGATGGGGAAAACAGGAGCGGGGCGATTATCATGCCAACCCTCGGCAATATCTGGTTGTTTATCGGCGCTTCCTTGGCCCTGCTTCTGATTCCCGGGCCGGCGGTTCTCTACATCTTTGCCCGCTCGGTCGAGCAGGGCCGCCTCGCCGGCTTTGTTTCGATTCTCGGCATTCATGCCGCGACGCTGGTACATGTTATCGTCGCGGCGTTGGGCTTATCGGCAGTCCTGGCTTCATCGGCTCTGGCGTTCAGCGCGGTCAAGTATGCAGGCGCTGCCTATCTGATATGGCTTGGGCTCAAGAAGATTTTCGGCCGAAGCGAGATACCCGGCACCGAGACCGGCTTGAAGGCGTTCGGGCACGCGCGCCTTCTCCGCGACGGGTTCGTCGTCAATCTCTTCAATCCCAAGACCGCGCTCTTCTTTCTTGCCTTCCTGCCCCAGTTCGTCGAGGTGGACCGGGGTCACGCAGCGATGCAGATCGCGTTCCTGGGTCTGATCTACACCTGTCTCGGCATCATAACTGACGGCAGCTACGCATTCGCGGCCGGCACTGCGGGCGACTGGTTGAGGCGCAATCGCCGCTATCTCACAGCCGAACGCTATGTCAGCGGGGCCCTGCTGATCGGCCTCGGGTTGACGGCCGCTTTTGCAGGAAACCGAGGCAGCAGTCAGTCTTGACGCGAGCCGGCGCCGGTCGATCATCCTTAACCTGGGACACCCTGTCCGCTTCGGCGAGAAGCGGACAGGGTTCGTTCAATCAGAGCTGAAGGAAGGCTCAGCGGCCGCCCTCGATCTTGCGGTGGCGCTGGTTGATGCCGCCCTTGCCGTAGGGGTAGTCGAGTGGCTGAGGCGCGCTCACCTCATTGAGCCTCGCCATGTCGTCGTCGGAGAGCTTGAGTTTCATGGCGCCGAGATTGTCGGCGAGCTGTTCCGGCGTGCGGGCGCCGAGGATGACCGAGGTGATCGCCGGCTGCGCCGCCGTCCAGGCGAGCGCTACCTGCGCCATGCTGACGCCGTGCGCCTTGGCGATCTCCTCGACGACGCCGATGATCGCCCAGGTTCGTTCCAGCGCATTGCGCGGCGCATAGGATTCACCGCCGCGATTGGGGTTTTCACCGAGGCGGGTGGCGCCCGTCGGCATCTCATCGCGCTTGTATTTGCCGGTCAACCAGCCGCCACCGAGCGGTGACCATGGCAGCAGACCCATGCCGGCATCTTGGCAGGCCGCGACAATCTCGAGCTCGATGTCGCGCACCAGCAGGTTATATTGCGGCTGCAGCGTCACCGGACGGGTATAACCCCGCGCCTTGGCGATCTCCGAGGCCTTGGCGATGTGCCAGCCGACATAATTGGAGAAGCCGTAATAGCCGATCTTGCCGGACGAAACCGCATCGTCGAGAAAACGCAGCGTTTCCTCGATCGGCGTCAGCGCGTCCCAGGCATGCATCTGGTAGAGGTCGATCTGCTCGAGGCCGAGGCGGCGGAGCGAATCGTCGAGCGCCTGGCCGAGATGCCGGCGCGACAAGCCGATATCGTTGGGTCCGTTGCCCATCGGAAAGCGCCCCTTGGTGGCGACGATCGCCTGGCGGGCCTCGGTTGGGCGCGCCTTCAGCCAGCGTCCGATGATCTCTTCCGATTTGCCGGCGCTGTAGACATCGGCGGTATCGATGAAATTGCCGCCCCAGGCGAAATAATCGTCGAGCAGCTTGTGCGAGGCGGCCTCATCGGCCTCCGCGCCGAAGGTCATGGTGCCGAGGCAATAGGCGGTGACGACGGTCCCGCTGGGACCGAGCTTGCGATAGTCCATTTCTTCCTCCTCATGCGGAAACCCGCAGCCGACACGCAAACGGTCGGGGTAGAAGCCGGGGCTCCTGCAATCAATGACAATATTGTGCTTGAGGCGGCCGCTTGCCGCCGGATGACGTATAGCGCCCCAGGCTGGGAGCACAGGGGCCGGGGGGAGCATAACCAATCCCGCCCGCGCGACAAGTGAGAAAAATATATTCCTGCCGTCGCGGCCGGCGAGGATCACGGATTTTGCGAAAACGAGCCGGCGATCAGATCGGCTGCGGCGACGCCGGTCTCGTAGGCGCCGTGCGCCGTCGAATAACGCGACTTCGAACAGGCTTCGCCGGCAAAGAAGATCCGCCCGTCATGCGGCGCGGCGAGACGGCCGCGCAGATCGGAGGCGCCGGGTTCGGCATAGGAATAGGAGCCACCGATATGGGGCGTTGCGGCCCAGGCCGACATTGCCGCCACCGACAATTCCTTGCGGATATCCGCGCCAAAATGTGCCGCCAATTCATCCGCAGCGAAAGAGAAGGCAGCCTCTTTGCCTTGCCGCTCCAGATCATGCGCGAGGTCACCGGCGAAATAGGCCTCGACGACGGGAGCGTCGAACGGCCGGAGCTGATAGGTGCCGGTTGCGCCGCGACCGGTGGAGCCGAGCATATGCGTATCCGCCGGCAGCGCCTGCTGATTTGCGAGCCTCAGGAAGAGCTTGTCAGCGAGCCCTAGGGGCAAACGGGCTGCGGCCTCGATCTTCTCCGGCAAAGGCGGGTCGAAGGCGATCTTGCCGGCGGCAAGCACATTCGTCGAAACGGTCACCAGCACCGCGCGGGCACTCAGCACACCCTGGTTCGTCGCGATGCCGATGCGGCCGGCATGACGATGGTCGATGCGCGTCACCGCGGCGCCGAGCTTTGCCCGAACCGGCTTGCCGTAAAGCGAGACCAGCGTTCCATAGCCCTCGCGTACCCGCCAGTCAGGGCCGGGGCCGGGATCGTATCTGTTGTAATCGACGACCGACGACCGCTCCAGTTCGGCACCGGTGATATAGGTGCCGATCGCCCGGATCTGGCCGTTCCAGGGGTTGCCGGGCTCGAGCATTTCGGCCATGGCTGCGTCATTCCGCTCATGGCTCTCGAGCCGCTCGAAATAGGCGCCGATCGCCTGCCTTGCGGCACGGGCCTCCGCGTCATCACGCTGAAGCCGCCGTCCGCCATCGTTCCAGGGTGCCGGCGTACGGTCGACCGTCAGTCCGACCTCGCCGGCGATCGCAGTCCAGGCATTG
>NZ_JALBGX010000041.1:0-55110 GCF_023006465.1 Rhizobium sp. PRIMUS64
ACGGCCCAGGCAAGGGTGGCAATGACGGCCCTGGCAATGGCGGCAACGACGGCCCGAGCAAGGGCGGCAATGACGGTCCGGGCAATGGCGGCAGCGACGGTCCGAGCAAGGGCGGCAATGACGGCCCTGGCAATGGCGGCAGCGACGGTCCGAGCAAGGGCGGCAATGACGGCCCTGGCAATGGCGGCAGCGACGGTCCGAGCAAGGGCGGCAATGACGGCCCTGGCAATGGCGGCAACGACGGTCCGAGCAGGGGCGGCAATGACGGCCCAAACAAGGGTGGCAATGACGGCCCAAGCAAGGGTGGCAATGACGGTTCGCACGAAGGCGGTTCCGGCAAAGGCGGCTCGGGATCTAAGCCGAACTAAGCCGATCAGCGAAAAAACGTGAAAGGTGAGGCCGGTCTCCGGCCTCACCTTTTTGGGGATCGTCGGCTTTGTATGGCAAGCGAGATCGGGAAGGCGGCCAGACGCAGGAGCGAGCCTAGCGGGATGACCCGGCGGCTCGGCCATCACAATACCCGCCCGTCAGGCAATAGTGTCCTCGGCCATCGAGCCATCCGCGGCAGATCATGCCTATGAACGGATCGACACCCGCAAGTTCACGACACGCCTTTCGGCGAGCGCGTGGCGATCGTCTAGCGAACACGAGCCGAACTTACGCCGCGCAAGCCTCACATAGACCGCGGATCTCGATCGTCGTTTTCTCGGGCTTGAACTTCTGCCCGCGCACCCAGCTCATCAGCCTGTGGTCGATCTCATGGTCGTGGAACTCCGTCACCTGGCCGCAGCTTTCGCAGATGGCGAAGGCGACGATGCCGTGGCTGTGGCAGTCGTCGCCCGGATGGGCGCAGGCGACGAAGGAGTTGATGCTTTCGAGCCGGTGCACGACGCCGTATTCAAGCAGCTTCTCGAGCGCACGGTAGACCTGCAGGGGCGCGCGAAAACCGTGGTCGCGCAGCTTGTCGAGGATGGTGTAGGCGCTGAGCGGCCCTTCGGCCTTTTCGAGCACGTCGAAGACCAGCGACTGGTTCTTGGTCAATTGCGGTGTCGTCATGAGCCTTGTCCTTGCATGAGCGCGCGGTGGCGCCTGACGGGAAGCAGGCTGAGCATGAAGAGGATCAGCGCCGCGACCACGATCGAGGGACCCGAGGGCGTGTCGTAGGTAAGCGAGCCGAACAGCCCGCCGACGACGGCGACCGCCCCGATCAGCGAGGCGAGCACCGCCATGATCTCCGGCGTCGGCGAGAAGCGCCGGGCCGCAGCCGCCGGAATGATCAGCAGCGAGGTGATCAGCATGATGCCGACGATCTTCATGGCGATGGCGATGACGACGGCCATCAGCAGCATGAAGAACAGCCGCGCCCGCTCTGGCTTCAGCCCCTCGGCCTCGGCGAGCTCGGCATTGACGGTCGCAGCCAAGAGTGGCCGCCAGAGCCAGACCATTGCCACGAGCACGAAGAGCCCGCCTCCCCAGATCAGCGCAATGTCGGTCGTGGAAACAGCAAGGATATCGCCGAACAGGAAGGCGATGAGATCGATCCGCACCCAGCTCATGAAGGCGACCATGACGAGGCCGATCGCCAGCGTGGCATGCGAGAGGATGCCGAGCAGAGCATCGGCCGACAGCGCCTGGCGCTTCTGCAGGAAGAGCAGCAGCACCGACACGAGGGCGGCGACGGCAAAGACAGCCAGTGTCAGATTGAGTTCGAAGAGCAGCGACAGTGCGACGCCGAGCAGCGCCGAATGGGCGATCGTATCGCCGAAATAGGCCATGCGCCGCCAGATGATGAAGCAGCCGAGCGGCCCCGTCGTCAGCGCCAGGCCGACGCCGGCAAGAATGGCGCGCACGAAGAAATCATCAAGCATGGCGCTCTCCCGCTGCATGCGCGTGCGGATGGGCATGGTCGGTATGATCGTGACCATGTTCATGACCGTCATGCCCATGCCCGTGCGCGTGATGGCCATCATCGGGATGGCAATGATCGGTCACCGTGCCGTCGGCATGTTGCACGCGGCCGTCCGGCAGGTGCGTATGATCGTGGTGATGGCTATAGACGGCAAGTGTTTGCGCCGCCCGGCTGCCGAACAGCTGCACATATTCCGGGCTGCGGCTGACGGCTTCGGGCGTGCCGCGGCAGCAGACATGGCCGTTGAGGCAGATGACCGTGTCGGTCTCGGCCATGACGACGTGGAGATCGTGCGAGATCAGCAGGATGCCGCAGCCAGTCGCATTGCGGATCGATTTGATGAGGTCGTAGAGCGCGATCTCTCCGGAAAAGTCGACCCCCTGCACCGGCTCGTCGAGCACCAGCAGATCGGGTTTGCGGGCAATCGCCCGGGCCATCAGCGCCCGCTGGAACTCCCCGCCGGAGAGGTGCTGGACCTCGGCATCGAGCATATGGGCAATGCCGGCGGATTCGAGCGCAGAGAGCATGTCGCGCTCCGGCAGCGGTCCTGTCAGCGTCATCAGCCGGCGCACCGAAAGCGGCAGCGTCCAGTCGATCGACAGCTTCTGCGGGACATAGCCGACCTTGAGGCCGGCCTTGCGCTCCACCCTGCCCTCATCCGCCTTCAACACGCCGATCGCCGCCTTGGCACTGGTCGACTTGCCCGAGCCGTTCGGCCCGATAAGCGTGACGATTTCGCCCCGCGAGACGGAAAAATCGACGCCGCGCACCAGCCACCGGCCATTGCGCAGGATGCCGACATTTTCAAGCGAAACCAGCGGTTCGGCCCTGATACCAGCGGCGGTCTTTGCGGGAGAGAGCATCAAATTTTCCGAAAGTGCTGTTGCGTCCTGCTATTGCACACGTTATAGCATAACGCAATTGATGTAATAACATAACAGTTGCAATTCAAGCGGAGCATGTTGATGAAACGCGCCTTGGGGCCTGCCCTTAAAATTTTGGCCCTCAGAATGCCCACCCTCGCAATCCCGGCCCTGGCGATCCCCGTCCTGCTCTTCGGCAGCACTATGCGCGCAGCCGATGCGCCTGTCGTCGTCACCTCGATCAAACCGATCCATTCGCTGGTTTCGGCGATCATGCAGGGTGTCGGCGAACCGAAGCTGATCGTCGACGGCGCCGCTTCCCCGCATACCTACAATCTCAAGCCGTCCAACGCCCGCGCCCTGCAGGATGCCAGGGTGATTTTCTGGGTCGGTCCCGGCCTCGAGGCCTTTCTCGAAAAGCCGCTGCAGGCGCTGGGTCGGGATGCCAGCATCGCCGAACTCGACAATGCCCCCGGCCTCGTCAAGCTGCCGTTCCGCGAAGGCGGCGCCTTCGAGCCGCATGATGACGCCCCGGAGCACGAAAGTGCTTCCGGTCAGCACGACAGTGCTTCCGACGCCCCGGAGCACGAACACGATCACGCCGAGGCTGACCACGACCACGACGCCTTCGACACACATCTCTGGCTCGACCCGATGAATGCAAAGGCAATGGCGGCGCTGATCACCACGACACTGGTTGCCGCCGATCCCGCCAATGCACTGACCTATCAGGGCAACGCCAAGGCGCTAAACGACAGGCTGGATGCGCTCGACGCCGAGATCAAGGGTATCGTCGCTCCCGTCAAGGGCAAGCCCTTCATCGTCTTCCATGACGCCTACCAGTATTTCGAGCACCGGTATGGCATCCGCGTCGCCGGCTCGATCACCGTCAGCCCCGAAACCATTCCCGGTGCCGAGCGTGTTTCGGAAATCCGCCACAAGGTCGGTGAACTCGGCGCCACCTGCGTCTTTGCCGAGCCGCAGTTCGAGCCGCGCCTCGTCAATGTGGTCATCGAAGGCACACGCGCCAAGTCAGGCGTGCTCGATCCCGAAGCGGCAACACTGAAGACCGGCCCCGATCTTTACTTCACCCTCATGCGCGGCATCGCCGACAGCATGAAGGACTGCCTCTCCAGCACATGACTCTCATGCGCGCTCCGCGCGTCCTGCCGGACACGCGACGCTCAGGAGAGACCGGAAAACGGACAACCCCGTTCCGCCTTTTTTTCGGCACATCAAAGGTAATGATATAACATAAACTATGATCTTATGAGGTTCCCATGGACAACAGACTTCCCGTCACGGTGCTTTCAGGCTTCCTCGGCGCCGGCAAGACGACACTGCTCAACCATGTGTTGACCAATCGCGAAGGCTTACGCGTCGCCGTTATCGTCAACGACATGAGTGAGGTGAATATCGATGCCACCCTGGTGCGTGACGGCGGCGCCAATCTCTCCCGCACCGAGGAACAGCTCGTCGAGATGACCAATGGCTGCATCTGCTGCACGCTGCGCGACGATCTGCTGAAGGAGGTGCGCCAACTCGCCGATCAGGGCCGCTTCGATTACCTCTTGATCGAATCGACCGGCATCGCCGAGCCCCTGCCCGTCGCCACCACCTTCGAATTTCGCGACGAGAATGGCCAAAGCCTTTCCGACGTCGCAAGGCTCGACACCATGGTGACCGTCGTCGACGCCGCCAATCTGCTTGCCGATTATGCTTCGGCCGATTTCCTTGCCGACCGCGGTGAAACGGCAGGCGATGGCGACAACAGAACCATCGTCGACCTGCTGGTCGAGCAGATCGAATTCGCCGATGTCGTGGTGTTGAACAAGATCGGCACGGCAGCCAAGGAGGAGCGCGACGCCGCGCGCAAGATCGTCACCGGTCTCAACCCGGATGCACGCCTGATCGAGGTGGATTTCGGCAAGGTCGCCTTGAAAGACGTGCTCGGCACTCGCCGCTTCGATATAGACAAGGCCGAGACCCATCCGCTCTGGTACAAGGAACTGCACGGCTTCCGCGACCACCTGCCGGAGACCGAGGAATACGGCATCCGCTCCTTCGTCTATCGCGAGAAGCGGCCCTTCCATCCGGCAAAGCTGCAGGCCTTCCTCGATAGCGTATGGCCGGGCGTCGTGCGCGCCAAGGGCTTCTTCTGGCTGGCGACGCGCCCGCACCATGTCGGCGAGATCAGCCAGGCGGGCGCGATCGTGCGCACCGGCAAGATGGGCCTCTGGTGGGCGGCAGTGCCGCGCGAACAATGGCCTGAGGAACCGGCCTTCATGCGCGCCATCGGCCCCTATCTCGACCCCGTCTGGGGCGACCGCCGCCAGGAAATCGTGTTTATCGGCGCCGATCCGATGGACGAGACCTGGATCAGGAAGGAACTCGACGCCTGTCTTATCAGGACAGATGCCTTCGCGCCCGAGCGCTGGCGCGACCTGCCCGATCCTTTCGCCAGCTGGAACCGGCAGGCGGCATGAAGGCGAAGGCAATCAAACGCTATCGCTGCGTCTGCACCGAATGCGAGCCGCTACCGCCGATCGAAGGGCTTCATCCGCTGACGCACGAGCAGGACACCGACGCTGAAGTCGGAAGACCAAGAGGTTTTCTCGGCATCATTGCTGAACGGGTCATACCTTCACGCAGGCAATCCTAAAGCAGGTCATACCTGCCGCCGGCCCTTCCTCCTCCTCCTCCTCCTTCATTCCTATGCTCGTCACAGGAATGAAGGAGGAGGAGGGTGCGAAACGGCTACGCGCCTCCCAGAGTCAAAAAGGCGGCCGAAGCCGCCCTTTCCTCATATATCGACCGATCAACGGCCGGCAATAATGCTGGAGATGATGCCGCTGGTGACGCCGATCAGCAGGTAGTCATTATCGGCCCGCACCCAGCGATAACCGCGGGGCGGAGGCGCCAGCCGGTAGCGGCGGTAGTCGTTGACATCGGAGAACCGGCGACGTTCGCTGGCGTTGACGCGGTATCCCTTCTTCCAATGCGACCGGACGATCACCTTCTTCTGCACGACGACGGGGGAACGGCGATGATCGTCGGCGCTGGCCTGGGAAACAACCATCGGGGAAAGAAGGAAGGAGGCGGAAAGAAGAGCTGCAAAAATCTTTTTCATGTGGGGTTCCTCGTGTTGGGCACGTGACCAAACTAGGGCCGAAAAGATGAACTGAAACTGAAACAAAAATTAAACTTTTGTAATGGAATCCAATAGCTACGGGTCGAAGCTTATATTTTAGGTTAAGCTTATACACGGTGATCGGGGTTTTAGCGCGGCCGGCTGGCTTCGTTCCTCTGAAGCCCTTCGGCCTCTGGTGCTCATCGCCTAGAAGGCGCGGTCGTGGAGGGTTGCCCTGCGGCAGGCGGCATGCTCTCCATTCGATCTAGTCTCGCCCAAAGGTGCTCAGCGATTTGGCATAACGAGATACATAAAAAACTTGAAACGGGCGCATAATCGAGTTTCGAAGCGACACATCCTAGGAACAGGAGAGTTCTGGATGCGCCCCCGCGAAGGGACGATCAGATCAAGACAACGAAGACCACAATGGAGGAAAACATGCCCGGTATCAGCATGCGCTACATCGTCGACGACGTCGACGCCGCAGTGGAATTCTACACGAGACATCTCGGCTTCTCTGTGGCGCTTCGTCCCGCGCCGAGTTTCGCCATCCTGACCAGGGACGGTTTTCGTCTGTTCGTCAGCGGCATGACGGGACCCGGCGGAGCATCTCAAGCAATGCCAGATGGGAGAAAGCCGGAGCCCGGCGGTTGGAATCGCATCCAGATCGAAGTCAAGGATTTGGAAGCAGACGTCGTCGCGCTGCGTCAGGCCGGCGCGCGTTTCCGCAACGAGATCGTGCAGGGCATAGGCGGCAAGCAAATCCTGCTCGACGATCCGGCCGGAAACCCGATCGAGCTCTTCGAGGCGCCCAAGCGATGAATGGCGCGACGCCGGTCACGTCGTTTGCCACACATTTTTGCGCTCCACATCAACGCGCATAAGCCCGATCATGCGGTGCGCGACACAACTGCGCTCCGCATCCGCAGACCGGTGCCTTGATCTCGATCACGGCGGGCTCCGCCGCGAGAATACCAGCTGCGCCTTGCCACCGGTGTGCGAGCGTGTAGGGTCGGACTCGCATCAATTCAGAGGTAGGGAAATATGTCCGAATCCGCGGGCGGGCTCTTCGACTATGTCGGGATACTAGCCGTGTTACTTCTCGTGGCCGCCAATGGCTTCTTCGTCGCCGCCGAATTCGCGCTGGTATCTGTGAGACGCAGCCGTGTTACCGAACTTGCCGCGGCAGGCCGGATGAATGCCTCCGCACTTCAGCGCGCCGTCGACAATCTCGACGCCAACCTTGCAGCCACCCAGCTCGGCATAACCATCTCGTCGCTCGCCCTCGGCTGGGTCGGCGAACCGGCGCTTGCCCACCTTATCGAGCCTCTGCTGTCCTGGCTGCCGGGGCAATGGGCGACAACAGGCGCGCATACCGTCGCCATCGTCATTGCCTTCGTCATCATCACGGCGCTGCACATCGTGCTCGGCGAGCTCGCGCCGAAAAGCCTGGCGCTTCAGCGCAGCGAAGCCACCTCGCTTGCCGTGGTGCGTCCGCTCGGGTTCTTCCTGGTGCTGTTCAAGCCGGCAATCTTTGCCCTGAACGGCATGGGCAACCTCGTGCTGCGGGGTGTGGGTCTCCGCGCCGGAACCGGCGAATCGTCGTTTCATTCGCCGCAGGAGCTCAAGCTGCTGGTCGCCGAGAGCCAGGAGGCCGGCCTTCTCAACCAGGTGCAGCAGCAGCTCGTCGAGCGGGTGTTCAACATCGGCGACAGGCCGATCTCCGACATCATGACCCCTCGTCTCGATATCGAATGGTTTGATGCCGACGACAGCGAGACCGAGATCCTGAAGACCATCCGCGAATGCAGCCACGAGCAATTGCTGGTCGCCCGCGGCTCGATCGACGAGCCGATCGGCATGGTGTTGAAGAAGGACCTTCTCGACCAGGTTCTCGACGGCGGCAAGGTCCGGCCGATGGAGGTGATCAAGCAGCCGCTGGTGCTGCATGAAGGCACCTCGGTCGTCCGCGTGCTCGACAGTTTCAAGGCCTCACCCGTTCGCCTCGCCATCGTCATCGACGAATATGGCAGCCTCGAAGGCATCGTCACCCAGACCGACCTGCTCGAAGCTATCGCCGGCGATCTGCCGGGATCCAATGAAGAGCCCGACATCGTCGTCAGGGAAGACGGGTCGCTCTTGATCGATGCGATGATGCCGGCCTTCGACGCCTTCGAACGGCTGGGCCTGCGCGATCGTCCAGATGCCGATTTCCATACGCTGGCGGGCTTCGCGCTGCATCAGCTCCAGCACATCCCCGAAGCCGGCGAAACCTTCGTCTTCGACAACTGGCGCTTCGAGGTGCTCGACATGGACGGCATGCGCATCGACAAGATGCTCGCGACGCGCATTCCCGCGGATGGGGCGGAGGCCTAGCCGACTGCCAGCGTCCAGATCATCCCTGCGGCTGCGCAGGCTAGCAGCGTCGCGATCACGGAAGCCTTGAAGCGGAAGATCGCGACGGCGGCGGCGGCAGACAGCGCCATTGCCGCCGGCACGGCCGATTGCAGCACGGGAATATCGAGCCGCAAGCCGCCAAGGCGGACGGTCGCAACCTCGGCAAACAGCGTGTGCAGGGCAAACCAGATAGCGAGGTTGAGGATGACCCCGACTACCGCCGCGGTTATGGCCGACATCGCGCCGGCGAGCGCAATGTTGCCGCGCAGTTTTTCGATGAACGGCGCGCCGAGGAAGATCCAGAGGAAACAGGGCACGAAGGTGACCCAGCTCGTCAGTATCGCCGCAAGGGTTGCCGCAAGCATCGGGTTCAGCGCTCCCGGATCCCGGTAGGCGCCCATGAAGCCGACGAACTGGACGACCATGATCAGCGGCCCCGGCGTCGTCTCGGCCATGCCGAGACCATCCAGCATCTCGCCGGGTTTCAGCCAGCCGAAATGCTGCACAGCCTCCTGCGCGACATAGGCAAGTACGGCATAGGCCCCGCCGAAGGTGACGACCGCCATCTTGCTGAAGAACAGGCCGATCTCGGTAAAGACATTGTCAGCACCGAAGGTTACGTAGAGCGCTGCAAGTGGAGCTAGCCAAAGGGCGATCAGCACGGCCGACATACGCAGCGACCAGGCGAGATTCGGCCGCGCATGCGCCGGTATGCCTTCGCCGAGCGCCGACTCGGCATCCGACAGCACCGGGCCGCTCCCGGCCTTGTGGCCGCCGCCCGTCTGGAAGGCGGCAAGCCCGAACCTGCCGCCGAGGAAGCCCGCAATGGCGGCCGCGAGCACGATCAGCGGGAACGGGACATGGAGAAAGAAGATGGCGATGAAGGCCGCGGCCGCGATGCCGACCATGACGCGATTCTTGAGCGCACGGCCGCCGATGCGGATGACGGCCTGCGCGACGACAGCAAGCACTGCCGCCTTCAGCCCGAAGAAGAGGCCGGCGACGATGCCGACGTTGCCGTAGGCCGCGTAGATATAGCTGAGACAGAGGATCGACAGGAAGCCCGGCAACACGAACAGCAGGCCGGCGACGAGACCGCCCACTGTTCGATGCATCAGCCAACCGATATAGATGGCGAGCTGCTGCGCCTCCGGTCCGGGAAGCAGCATGCAATAGTTCAGCGCATGCAGAAAACGGTGCTCACCGATCCATCGCTTCTCATCGACGATGATCCGGTGCATGACGGCAATCTGGCCGGCGGGGCCGCCAAAACTCAGGGCGGCGACGCGCAGCCACACCCTGAAGGCCTCGCCAAACGAAACGCCGTGGTGATGCCCCTCTCCCGCGTCTTCCTCCGCCATTTTGCCGCCGGGAGCACTATCCGTCATCTCGACCATCTCACACCCTCTTCTTTGGCGCGGGCCAATTGTGGGTTTCCTCGGTCGCATCGCGGCACCAGCGGAAAAAAGCGTCGTAGAGAAGCATCCCAGCCTCGAGTTGCTCCAGATCGTCGGAATACATCCTGGAGAGGCCGAGCGATGCCGCAAGCAGGCCCGCCGCCTCAGGCGCGAGGTCGAGCCTCGCTGTATCTGCCGCCCTGACGATCCGCGCCAGGCGCAGAAGCGGTTCCGACGCCAGTCCGAACTCTTCGATCATGACGTCGAAAGTGCAGAATTCGCCGCGATGACTCCAGAACACGTCTTCGATATCGAAGGGCGTCGCCCCGAAGCGCTCGCCGACGGCCAAAACCTCGGGCGCAGGCACGAACAGGAACACGGCGTTCGGATCGACGAAGCGCCGGATCAGCCAGGGACAGGCGATGCGATCGATTTTCGGCCGCGCCCGCGTCACCCAGACGGTGCGCTCTTCAGCGTCGCGCTGCGGCAGCTTTGCATCGGGCACGGCCGGTCCGCCTGCGATCCACGCCTCGAAGCCACCTTCGAGGCTTTCCGCGTCAATCCCGGCATGGCGGAGATAGGCGGCAACACCATGACTGAGCTTGCCGCCTCTCTGGCACACCACGACGACGGCTTCGGCATCGACGCCGCCACACCAGGACGCGACGTCGGCATGAGCGCGCCGGATCGAGCCCGGCACCAATCGCGGATCGAGCGCGAAGTCCTCCTCAGTGCGAACGTCGATAATGCAGGGCGCACCGGGGGTTCCGATGAGGCGGCTCAGCTTGTCGGGAGAAATTTCGAGAAATGACGGCATGACGCGTCCCTCCGTTGATCGGTTTTACTGGACGCGATTCTTCAGCATGACGCCTCGTGGGGTGATCGCGACCCCATGCAGAAATCATGCGCAAACAGACCCCGGCGTGTCAAGCGCGCTTGCATCGAACCGGCACGCACAATGTTCGTTTCGAGACGAAATGAACTTCCGTGGAGGCCCTTCGCCTCGGGAAGCCGAGCGGCATTGGCTGCCGATTCTGGCCGGTAGCAGCCCGGAAATCCCTGATAACAACCGCTTCCCTGCACCCATATGGAACAAAAAGCCAGCTCCGCCATTATTGTTTCACCGAAAGAGGAGAAAGTACCATGACGTACGACCCCAATAATGCCAACGATCCCAACCGCCCACTGAACCCAAATCTCGATCTGCGCACCACGCCGAGCGCGCGCAGCACTAACACGTGGGTTGTCTGGGTCGCTGCATTGGCCGTGATCGCTGTCGCTGCATTCGCCTATTCGCAGTGGAGCACCCCCGGCACATCGCCGGACACGACAGCCTCCACGACCCAATCCGAGCCGGCGCCGGCCAAGCCGATCGCTCCGACCGACAACAGCGCAACGCCCGCACCGGCACCAGCACCGGCCACTCCGCCGGCTGCCCCGGCCCAGCAGTAACGCCTGCTCGGCCGAAAGAAGCCGGCCATATGCCGGCTTCCTTTCTGCTGCGAGCTCTTGAAGATGTTTAAGCAAACCCTATTTAAGGGATATTGAATCTGTCTCTGACGGCTGACCACGGAGGTACTGGCAGTCGTTATCGAGACCGGTCGAGGAAGGTCGTGCGAATTTCGCCCGGCCTTTTTTCTTGTCCTCGTCATCCATGCCGAACAGCGCTTTGGCAACGCCTGGATCGGGATATTATTTGGGAATCCTGTTATAGAAGGACTGCGGATCGTACACGCACTCGTAGTCGAGGAGGCAAAGCTTGCCATTGGCATCCCTCACCCGTGCGGTGTCGTACTTGTCGCCGAGATTGCACCTGGCCGGCGGATAACGGAAGCTGCGGCCGCCAAAGCCCATCCGCACAAAAACCGCCTTGTCCTTGCGGATGATCTGCGCAAGCTCTTCGCAACGGTGATCCCTGGCATTGACCTCCACCGCCTCGACGGCAAGAGCTGCGGACGGAAACAACACTGCGACGGCCAGAACAACGCTTTTCATGGAAACTCCTGAATGTGAGAGAGCGAAGTTAGGGCATCGCACCCCATGCCGCCAGTCCAGAAACCCTCCGAACTGTACGCCTGGGCACAGCCGCATGCACTTCCCGCTCGCTCCCCGTCTCAACCGGAAGCGCCGAGAACCCCGTGCGTCCTTTCGGACGCACAAAGCACGATGCGCTAGGGAAAATTATAAGGCGACGCAGGGTCAAAAACGCAGGCATAATCCAGCATGCACTGCTTTCCCTCGGCATCGCGAAAACTGGTCGTGGTGCGTTTTTCGCCCATGCTGCATTGGGCCGGCGGATAGCGGAAGCTGCGACCGCCGAAGCCGACGCGGACAAAGACCTTTTTATTCTGACGAATGATCTGCGCGAGCTCGCCGCAGCTATGATCGCCCGCTTTGACCTCCATTGCGCCTGCGGCAAAGGCAGGCAACGGCAGAGACAATGCGACGGCAAAAACAACGCTTCTCATAGACCCCTCCTGATACGCGAGAGGGAGATAGGGCGCGCGGATCGACGCGGCCAGTCCTGCGGATAACGCGAACCATGCCGCTTGCTTCGCGACAGTTTCCCACAGACCGGAAAATCCGGTCTGTGTTCAAATATGTCAATCTTTTCAAGAGATTTGGTGGGTGATGTAGGGCTCGAACCTACGACCCGCTGATTAAGAGTCAGCTGCTCTACCAACTGAGCTAATCACCCGTTCGCGCTTGGCTGCGCGGTGTGACGGGGCGTATAAACAGGATCGGCCGGCTTGTCCAGCGCATAGGCGAAATTTCTTTGGTTAATCGCGAAGATTTTTCGGCATGGCTGAAATGCGGCGCACAACCCCGAAAATCCGAATCCATTTTCGGAAAGGATTATGCGCCGATTCAAAGTGATAGAGCGTCCTAAGCGCGTCCTGTCGGACGCGCGGCCTATCGCACGCGCGGCGGTCTGGTGAAATCAAAGGTCGAGCGTGCCGCTGGCCAGCCGCACTGCCTGGCCGCCGATCCGCGCGTTGGAGATCGCTCCGCCGTCGACATCGATATGCAGGTGGATGAAGGACGGCCGGCCCATCTCTACGCCCTGCTCGATCATGATCGGGTGATGCCCGTCCGTCAGCCGGTCGAAATGGTGGATCGCGCCGGAGAGTGCGGCCGCCGCCGAGCCGGTGGCCGGATCTTCGACGATGCCCATGCCGCTTGCGAACATGCGCGCATGGAACTTTGCCACGTGGTTGACGCCGCCGCGGCAGTACACATAAGCCGAGGCAAGAGCGCCATCGACGAAGGGCACGATCTTTTCCCAGAGTTGCGGATCGAATTCCACTCGCTGCGTGGCTCCGACATCGTGCACCGGAATGAGCAGGAAGGGAACGCCGGCGCTCCAGATCGACGGGACGTGATTTTCGAAGCCGATCTCGGTCACCTTCAGCGATAGCGCATCGGCGATGCCGAGCTTGTCGAGCGGCATGACGGCGGGCTGCGATTTGCGCGGCAGGTCGAATTCGGCAAAGCTCGCCTCGCCCTCCCTCAGCCGCACCGCGCAACGCACCGGCCCGACATTTTCCTCGAGCACCGTGACGAGATCGCGCATCGCGGCACCGTGCGCCCGTTCGGCCAGCGCCACCGCCGTGCCGACCGTGGGATGGCCGGCAAACGGCAGCTCGCGCCCAGGCGTGAATATCCTCAGACGCGCCGCATAGGCGGGGTTGGTTGAAGGCTGCACGAAGACCGTCTCCGAGAGATTGATCTCCCGGGTGATCGCCTGCATTGCCTCGTCGCTGAGATCGTCTCCGTCGAAGATCACCGCCAGCGGGTTGCCCGCAAGCTTTCGATCGGTGAACACGTCATAGACGCTGTAGCTTCGCGCCACATCGGCCTCCCTGAATCGTCATCGCGCCGCCAACCTGCCCGACCGGACGAGCGAGTGCAAGGCGCTAAAACGCGTCACGCCAACCGGATTCACATGTCGCGCTTTCGATCTTTACGTGATGCATGTCGTTATCCCAAAACGCTACACGGCTTTAGGCGGCATAGATCAACTCCGCTCGACCTTGCCGAAATACCAGTCGATCACGGGCAGCATGGCGATATTATAGGGGTGCGCCGAGTGATCGGCCGAGCGGATCGCCGCTGCACCCGCGATCTCCTTATCCTCGGCGACGAGCATGTGGCTTTCGATCCGTTCGACCATCTCGTCCGCCGTCATATCGAAACGGAAGAGCCGCAACACCGTCACCGTTCGGTTGGAATGACTGGCAAAGAGCCCTTGCCCCGCCACCGAACGGCCAAGATCCAATCCGGTTTCTTCATGGACCTCGCGGCGCATGTTCGCCTCGATGTCGCAACGCCCGTCGACGATATCCTCCGGCTCCAGCGAGCCGGCGGCGAAATAGACCTGGCCGGGATTGGCGGTATGGGCGCCCATACGGATCGCCACCAGCGCGCCGTCCGAGGTTTCGAGCACCGGATAGGCGAAGATGTGAACGCCGCCCTGACGCTGCGGCTGTCGGCGCCACCACATGAAGGCGGAAAAGGGAATGACATGGCCCTCGCCCGCAATCCCGTTTTCACTGAGCGAGAGCCGCTGCTGAAACACCATGCGCCCGTCGAACAGCGCCGGATTGGCGGCGGTCTCCCGCGCCCAGTTCTCGCGGATCGCTGCTTCCTCGGCGGCGACCAAAGGATGGGGGCCGGGCAGGATGCGCAGATCCACCCCGGCAATCGGGAAGACCGTCGCCTCCGGCGGCCAGCCGGCGAAATCATCGGATATATTGCTGTTGTTGAAATTCGCGTTCAAATTCGCATTCATGGGAGATCCAGTGTCATGACGACGGGGCAGTGATCGGACGCCTTCGGCCTGTCCCAGCCGGTACGCGGATAACGCTCCACCTCCTGCCCCGGCGGGAAGATGGTGCGGTAAGGCTGGCCACTGCGGATGATTTCCGGCAGGCGGCCGACATTGTGGGCGGCGAGTGCTGGCGAGAGCCAGAGATAATCGAGTTGGCAGAGCCACTGCTCCTGCGGCCCGCGTGCGTGATAGAGCGTCCAGCGGTCGAGGGCGGTGCGACGCCGCATCACATTTTCGGCAAAGCCATCGCGGCTGAAAACGTCGAGTGCGCTTTCGGCCTCATCCTGATGCTCGAAACGATAGCCAGCGCCCCGGCGGCCGATGACATCGACGCGCTCCTGATAATCGTTCATGTCGCCACAGATAGCGAAGCCCTTCGTGCCGGCTTGATCTGCCCCGAAGCGGTCCTCGATGATGCGGCGAACGGCGCGCGCCTCGGCGCGGCGGATCGGCATGGTCGATTGCCGCCCGTCCAGTCCGTCGCGCGGATTGCCCATGGACTTGAAATGCACGACGTAGAGCGAAAACGGCCGGCCGCCGATCAGAAGATCGAGCTCCAGGCAATCGCGTTTGAAGATCTTGTCGTCGATACGGTTGGTGAGCGCCAGCTCCTCGTCGAAAAGATCGAGATCACGATAGGTCGTCATCGCATGGCTTTTGATGTCCCTGAGCTCGATCTTCTGGCCGTCGCGCGTTTCCTCGCGCATCAGGACGGCAACATCGATGCCACGGCTGTCATTGCCTTCGACAAGGTATTTCTGCCGGTAACCATTTCCGACCATCCGGAAGAGATAGCCGTATTCGAAAGCCTGAAGGGCGGCCATGTTGTCGATTTCCTGCAGGCAGAGGATATCGGCATCCGCGTCGGCAATCGCAAGCGCCGTCATCTGCCGCGTGTCGTCGGTCGCCGCGATCACGCGGGCCTGCTCGAGCTGCTGATAGACGCCCTCGCTCGACACCTGGAAAAGCTTGATGACGCGGTCCTGGCGCAGCTGGTTGCGAAAGCCGGTGAAATCGAAACGGGTCAGGAGATTTTCGACATTGAAGGTGGCGAGGCGAAGCGACATGGGAAGGATCCGGTTGCGGGGAGTACCTTAACCAGCAGAAGCCGCAGGAAAAGATGGCGAGGCCAAGAAATATGCGGACAACCACCCCTCTTGCAGCCCCGGACGCGATTGCCTGTGACTTAGGCCGCTGACATTCTCCCGCAAGCCCCGAATAATTCGTCCCGGACGACATTCACCAGTTCCGGCGGGAGGCATTTCATGAAACGGATTTCTGCATCGCTGGCGATTCTGACCGTCCTCGCCGGCGCCGGCCCGGCACTTGCCGACAGCTACGGTGCCATCGCCTATTCGCCATCAACAGGCGCTCTCGGCTGGTCCTATGCCCATGACAATCGCGGCGACGCCGAAATCGTTGCCCGGCGCAATTGCGACAGCAGCGCCAATGACTGCCGGATCGCCATCTGGTTCCGCAATGCCTGCGGCGCGGTGGCCGTCGGCCATCGCGGCGGCTGGGGCTCCGGCTGGGGTTACGACAACCGTGAGGCCCAGCGTCAGGCAATCCGCAGCTGCCGAAAACAAACCGGCAGCTGCCGCGTCATCCGCTGGCAATGTTCGGAGTAGGAATGATTCTGGTTGAGTGCGGCGCCTCAAAGCCGCCACGCCGCGCGCACCGATAGCCGGAGGCTGTCACCCGTTCGGACGGGAAAGCGGGTATAGGCCCGCAGCACCTGACTATCGGCGAGGACCAGCTTCAGCGCGTAACGCTCACCCTCGAAGAGAACGGACTCGACCGTCGCCGCGATCCCCTCGCCGGCGGCGATATTCTCGCCGGAGACGACATCCTCCGGCCGGACGAGGACATCCACCCTGTCGCCACTGGCTGCCCCGGCAGCAGCAGCAAACATCGGCTCCAGCGCAGGCCAGTCGAGCGCCCTGCCATCGCCGAAGGGACGAGGCAGCGTCACGATCGCGCCTCGCCCGATCAGCCCGCCAACGACGCGGCCTTCCGGCCGGGCATAGATTTCAGCGGGCGGGGCCACTTGCAGCAGCCGACCCTCCGACATGACGGCTACGTCGGTCGCAAGCGCCATCGCCTCGCTCTGGTCATGGGTGACGTAGATCATCGTCGCGCCCGAGCGCTGGTGGAATTCGCGGAAGGTTTCCTCCATCTCCTGTTTCAGGTGCCGGTCGAGATTGGCAAGCGGCTCGTCGAGCAGCACCACGTCGGGCGATGTCACCAGGCAGCGGGCGAGCGCCACGCGCTGACGTTGACCGCCGGAGAGATCGGCCGGCCGCCGTTCGGCATAATCGGCAAGCCGCACCGTGCCGAGCGCGTCGCGCACCTTCGCCCGGTAGACCTCGCCCGAGATGCCGCGCACCTTGAGGGGGTAGCCGACATTGTCGGCGACACTCATATGCGGCCACAGCGCATAGGACTGAAAGACCATCGCCATGTTGCGCTTTTCCGGTGGCAGCGACTGCGCGGCATCGGCAAGCAACCGCTCGCCGAGATGGATCGAGCCATCGCTCGGCGTCTCGAAACCGGCGATCATGCGCAGCACCGTCGTCTTGCCGCAGCCGGAAGGCCCGAGCAGCGCGAGGAAGCCGCCCTCGCGCACCTCGAGCGAAAAGCCGCTGACGGCGGCCCGCCCGCTGCCAAAATCCTTGCCGAGCTGGTTGAGGATCAGCCTCGCCACGGGACCACTCCTTTCGGCAGTCGTTTGGCCAGAAGCTCAAGCAGCAGCATCAGCACGACGACCATGAGGACGACGAGCACCGAGAGCGCCGACGCAAGGTCGGAACTGCCGCTGTCGTCGAGATTGTAGATGGCGACGCCGAGCGTCTGGGTGCCGGCCGACCAGAGCAGCGCCGAGATCGTCAGCTCGTTGCAGGCGATCAGGAAGACCAGGATGACCGAGGCGCCGGCGGCCGGCGCAATCAGCGGCACGATGATATCGGCAAGCCGGCGGAAAAAGCCGGCGCCGGAAAGCCGCGCCGCCTCCTCGAGCGCCGGATCGAGCTGATGGAAGGCGCTGACCACCGGCTTCAGGCTGACGGCGAAGAACGATGAGAAATAGGCGATCAGGATGATCCAGATCGTGCCGTAAAGCGAGACGTGCAGGATCGGGATGGGTGCAGCGAACACCAGGATGAAGGAAACGGCCATGACGATGCCGGGCAGCGAATAGGGTATTTCGATCAGGCTGGAAACGATACGGGAAACCACATCCTTGCGCCGCGTCAGCGCATAGGCTGCAAGCACCGTCACCACAAGGAGACAAAGCGCAGTGGCACCGGCAAGCGACAGCGAATTGATAAAGGCCGTGCGCGTCACCGCCTGTCGGAACAGGATCTCCTCAAAAGCATGCAGCGACATCGTCTTGAAGGTGAGCGGCACGCCATAGGCCGGCACCAGCGCACCGGCAAGGAGCGCGAAGAACGGCGCGGCCAGCATGAAAAACAGGATCACCCAGACGAGCGGCGTGAAGGCAAACCGCCAGATGCCGAGTTCGAAGGCAGCACTCGCCCCGGATAACCCGATGACGCGGTAGTCACGGCCGCGCAGCGCCCGGTCCTGGATCATCAGCCCGACGACCGAGATGACGGCGATGATCGCCGAGAGCACGGCGACGTCGCCGAAGGTACGGCTGGTGAAGGCGGAAAACTTGGTGAAGATCAACGTCGGCAGCGTGAAGATCGAGGCCGGAATGCCGAGAATGGCGGGAATACCGAAATTGCCGGTGCAGGAGACGAAGGAGATCGCCGCTCCCGCGATGATGCCGGGCAGCGACAGCGGCAGAATGATATCGCGGAACACTCGCAAGCTGGAGGCGCCGGAAAGCCGTGCTGCCTCGACGCCGTCGCGGGGCAGCGTCATCAGCCCGGCCCGAAGCGCCAGGTAGACCAGCGGCGCATGCTGCACGCCATAAAGCAGCGCGATGCCACCCACCGAATAGAGCGGCTGCGGCGAGCCGAGCGGCGGGGCGATATGCAGCGCCTTCAACAGCGGGCTGGAGGGGCCTGACATCTGCACCCAGGCAAGCGCCGTCACCTGCGGCGGGATCATCATCGGCAGCACGAAGAAGAAGCTGAGCAGCCCCTTGGCGCGGATATCGGTCAGCGTCAGCAGGAAGGCGAAGAGGCAGCCGATAACAAGCGAGATCACCGTGCCCAGAATGGCGGTGACGACCGTGTAATAGGTCGCCGACCATAGCGAGGCTTCGCCGAGAACCGTCATCACGCCGCCATCGGCAAAGGCCGCTATCCCGACCATGGCGAGGCGGGCGAGCGGCAGCACGCTGAGGATCAGGACGACGATGACGACAAAAGGAAACAGCCAGGCGGGCTGGCTGTTTCCGGTTTTGATATATCCGTGCATGAAAGGATCAGTTCGAGCCGTAGATGCCCGAGAAGGTCTTGAGATCCTGATCGGTATTCTTCAGAGCGTCTGCGGCCTTGATCGGCAGGACCTTGATGGTGTCGCGCGCGGGGAAGCCTTCCGGCAGCTTCATGCCGTTGCGGGCTGGGATGTAGCCGAGCTTCAGGAAGCCTTCCTGGCCGTTTTCGGAGAGCACGTAATCGACGAATTTCTTGGCGGCATCGGCGTTCTTCGTGCTGGCAAGGATACCGACCGGCTCGGTGACGGCCGAAACGCCTTCGCTCGGGAACACGAATTCGACCGGCGCGCCCTTGGCCTTCTCGCGGATCGGCAGGTAGTCGACGACCATACCGTAGGCCTTTTCGCCCGAGGCGACGGACTTCAGCACGGCGCCGTTGCCGCCGGCCGCGATCGCACCGTTTTCGGCAAGCGACTTGTAGAAGTCCCAACCGAGGCCGGGAACGGCGGCAAGCGTCTGGGCGTGGATCAGGGCTGCACCCGAGGCAAGCGGGCTCGGCATGGTGACCAGGCCCTTGGCTTCCGGCTTCGTTAGGTCCTTCCAGCTCGCAGGCTTCATCGCGGCCGAGGTGTTATAGATGATGCCAGTGGTGATCAGCTTGGTCGAGTAGTAATAGCCGTCGGCGTCATAGAGCGCGGCGTCGTACTCAGCCGCTTCCGGCGACTTGTAGGCCAGGAGCTTGCCGTCTTCCTTGAGGCGCTCCAGCGTCACCACGTCGGCGATGAGGAGGACGTCGGCGACCGGGTTGCCGGCCTGGATCTCGGCCTGGAGCTTCGCCATGATCTTCGGCGTGCCGTCGCGCACCCAGTCGACCTTGATATCGGGATTGGCGGCCATGAAGCCGTCGACCGTCGCCTGCGCGTCCTCGTTCGGCTGGCTGGTATAGAGAACGAGGTTTGCGGCCGAAGCCGGAATGGCAAACAGGCTCGCAGCGACAAGTGCTGCGGCGGAAACGATCGTTTTCATGGGAAGGATCCTCGATTTCGATACCCCTCCCTTATTAGGGGTCGTTGACAGAGATGTGACAGCGCGCCGCAGCCCACCGGGCCCCGGTTTCACAACCCTCGCTGATGTCCACCGGCTGTGCCGACAAGCGGGGCGATCGCCTTTCCCGCAATCTCGCCGGCGTTGTCTTCAACCCTGTGAAAGAGGCGATCATCTGGTATCCTCGCGCGCAAGCGATCTCACACAGGCGTGAACACCCGGCGATTTGCCATTGCCGGGCTTTGCGCTACGTCACTCACGTTTCGATGAAGGAGGAATTTCAATGGAATATCGTCTGCTCGGCCGTTCCGGCCTGAAGATTTCGACTTTGACCATGGGCACGATGACCTTCGGAGGCGTCGGCTGGGCGAAGACCGTCGGCGACCTCGGCGTCTCCGAGGCCCGCAAGATGATCGATATATGCATCGATGCCGGCATCAACCTCATCGACACCGCCAATGCCTATTCAGCGGGTGAATGCGAAAACATCATCGGCGATGTGCTCTCCGGCAAGCGGCCGCAGGGCGTGCTGCTCGCCACAAAAGCCCGCTTCGGCATGGGCGACGGCCCGAACGACCAGGGCCTGTCGCGCTACCACCTGATCCGCGAATGCGAGGCGAGCCTCAAGCGTCTGAAGACCGATGTCATCGACCTTTACCAGGTGCATGAATGGGACGGCCAGACGCCGCTGGAAGAGACGATGGAAGCGCTCGACACCCTGATCAGGCAGGGCAAGGTGCGTTACGTCGGCTGCTCAAATTATTCCGGCTGGCACATCATGAAAGCGCTCGGCATCGCCAAAGAGCACAGGTACCAACGCTTCGTCAGCCAGCAGATCCATTATACGCTGGAAGCGCGCGACGCCGAATACGAGCTGTTGCCGATCTCGATCGACCAGGGCCTCGGCGTATTGGTCTGGAGCCCGCTCGCCGGCGGCCTGCTCTCAGGCAAGCATCGCCGCAACCAGGCAGCCCCCGAAGGCACACGCCAGTTCGCCGGCTGGACCGAACCGCCGATCCGCGACGAAAACCGCCTCTGGAATATCGTCGAGACGCTGGTCGCAATCGGTCAGGAGCGCGGTGTTTCGGCCGCCCAGGTGGCGCTCGCCTGGCTGATCGGCCGCAAGGCGGTGACCTCGGTCATCATCGGCGGCCGCACCGAAGCCCAGTTCCGCGACAATATCGCCGCCGCCGAGCTGAAACTGACGGACGAGGAGCGCAAGCGCCTCGACGCGGTCAGCCTGCCGCCGGTGATCTATCCCTACTGGCACCAGCTGAACACGGTTAGCGACAGGCTTGGTGAAGCCGATCTCGAGCTTTTCGGTCCGCATCTCCAGCAATAGGCGATAAGGGATCTGGCAATGCACGGCGAGAGACAGACGTCACAAAAGATGCACTTTCGCCGTGTTATCGTAAAACCCCGCCACCCGCTGCGAGGTTCTCCATGCTGAAGAATTACACGGTCCTGAAGGGTACGGCGAGCGCCCTTGCCCTCGACGACGACAACGATCCCCATATCGAGATCCGCATCGAGGCGAACGGCATCAGCTACCGTATCGCGCTCAACGTCCGCTCCAAGGAATCGCCGCACGACCTGCTCTACGCCAATATCGTCGACTTCAAGCATTCGTCGCTGACGGAGGCACTCGAGGCTCTGCCGATGGGCCTGACCGACATCCGCAAGGACCGTCCGGAGCTCGCCATCGATTATGTCCGCGGCGGGTTGATCGAGCGCGAGGACATGAATGTCGCGCCCTTCCAGCTCTCCGGGCCGAAGAACGACCTGCGTGACTTCATCGAGCCGATCGTCCAGGAAGGCATTGCCGATTCCGACGTGCATTTCTACGCCTTCGGCGAAGCCTGGGGTCCTGAGAACAACAAGCCGGACCAATATTTCCGTTTCGAGCCGGGCAACGGCATCCACGACATCCACATGAACCAGGGCGACGGCGGCAGCTTCAAGGCCACCAACGGCCCGAACCAGGATGGCGCCCTGCTCGTTCATTTCAACGATACCGACGAATGGGCGGCGATCTTCCTCTGCTTCCAGTCGCAGAACTGGAACACCGATGCGGCGACCGGCCATCCGGTTTCCGACAGTCGCGGCGGCCAGGGCCGCGGCGAAGGCACACGCCGGCCGCAGCCGATCGTCGCCTCGTCGCTGCGCATCGTCGCCGCGCTGATCAACCCGGTGAACGGTGAAGGCGGCACCGAGGCCGAAACGGTGACGATCATCAACCGCTCCGACATGCAGGCGTCGCTCGACGGCTGGAAGCTGGAGGACGAAAACGGCAGGACCCAGACGCTATCGGGATCGTTGAGCGCGGGCGAGCTGCGCACCATAGCGCTCGATGCCGCAGCCGGCGGCCCGCAGCTTGCCAACAGGGGCGGCGACATCATCCTGCGCAATGCCGACGGTGCCGTAGCCGACCGGGTCGGCTACGGCAAGAGCGAGACGGCGAACGAAGGCTGGACGACGATCTTCTGATCGGCGCCAGCCTGGATCAGCCGCCGAGTTCGGCCGAGATCAGCGCGCCGAGGCGGCCGATGCCGTCCTCGATCATCTGCTCGTTGGCGCAGGAGAAGCTGACGCGGAAGGTGTTGGCGCCGGAACCATCGGCGAAGAAAGCCTTGCCGGGCACGAAGGCGACTTTGGCGGTTTCGAGTGATTTCGCTAGCAGCTTGGCGCCGTCCATGCCATCCGGCAACGTAATCCAGATGAACATGCCGCCTTCCGGCTTCGTCCAGCTGATGCCTTCAGGCATGTATTTTTCGAGTGCGGTCAGCATGCAGTCGCGGCGTTGGCTGTAGGCGGTTTTGATCTTGGCGACCTGCGCATCGAAGCCGCGCTCGGCGACATCTGATATCGCCATCTGGTTGATCGTCGAAGAATGCAAGTCGGCCGCCTGCTTCATCAGCACCAGCTTGCGGATGACGGGCGCATTGGCGACGATGAAGCCGACGCGAAGGCCGGGCGCCAGCGTCTTCGAGAAGCTGCCGCAATAGATCGTGCGCGTATCGTTGATATGGCCCTTCTCGGCGATTTCGAGCGCCAGGATCGGCGGGATCGGATCGCCGTCGTAACGCAGCGACTGGTAGGCCGCATCCTCGATGACGGCGATGTCGAGATCTTCCGCCAGCGCCAGGACCTTCTTGCGGCCATCAAGATCGACGGTTTCGCCGGTCGGATTGGAGAAGTCGGAGGAGAGATAGGCGAACTTCACTTTGCCGCCGGCAGCGGAAGCGGCCGCGCGGTAGGACTCGGGCGTCCGGTTGCCGTTCGGCGTCAGTTGGTCGTAGGCCGGTTCATAGGCGTTGAAGGCCTGCAGCGCGCCCAGATAGGTCGGCCATGTCACGAGCGCGGTGTCGTTTGGTGACAGGAAGAGCTTACCGAGATAATCGAGGCCCTGCTGCGAACCGGACACGATGAAGACATTGTCGAGTTCGCAAGGAATGCCGAGAGCGGCCATCTGCCCAACCAGCCATTCGCGCAGCGGCTTGTAGCCTTCGCTGACCGAATATTGCAGCGCCGAATTGACGGCGGCGCCGTCGAAGATATCGGCATAGGCCTGCTTGAACTCCCGATCCGGAAAGAGCGCCGGATCCGGAATGCCGCCGGCAAAGGAGATGATGTCGGGCCTGTCGAGAAGCTTCAGGAGTTCACGGATTTCGGATGCGCGCATGCGCGACGAGCGCGACGCAAACATGGTGTCCCAGTTCAGCATGGGGTTTCCTCGTATTTTCTATATCGCCGACAAACCATGCGGCGGAAATTATGTCAACATTGCTGACCTATTTTCTTGTCATGGTGACAAGTTGAAAATCTTATATTCCAAAGTCTTGGTGCGAGATTAGCGAACGTCTTTGCGACGGCGCTCGATCCCGAATTTGCTGCTCGACGTCAGCCACATCAAGCGATTATTCCTCTGATCAAAGCCGAAACCGGCTGATTCAGACCTTTCCAAGACCAGCTCGGCGGCGGTAGTGTCGCCGCCACTATTCAATTTACTATCAAGGTGCCAGCAATGACCGTAACGTCGGCCTCTCCTGAAATCAAAATCGAACTCCACAAGTCTCCCGTCTCGGAAGCCGATCGCATCCAGGCACTGGAGACGCCCGGCTTCGGCAAGGTCTTCACGGATCATATGGTCCTGGCACGATGGACTGCCGACAAGGGCTGGCACGATGCGAAGGTTACCCCCAGGCGGCCCCTGGAGCTCGATCCTGCGAGCGCCGTGCTGCACTACGCTCAGGAAATCTTCGAGGGCATGAAAGCTTACAAGTCAGACGATGGCCGGATCCTGCTCTTTCGGCCTGAAGAGAACGCACGCCGCTTCGCGCAGTCGGCGACCCGCATGGCGATGCCTCCTGTGCCCGAAGAACTCTTCCTGAAAGCGGTCGAAGAACTGGTCCGCGTTGACAAGGCCTGGATTCCGTCCGGCGACGCCAGCCTGTACCTTCGACCCTTCATGTTCGCCAATGAGGCGTTTCTCGGCGTTCGTCCGGCTCTGGAATATGTCTTCTGCATCATCGCCTCTCCGGTCGGCGCCTACTTCAAGGGTGGCGCGAAGGCCGTCTCCCTTTGGGTCGAGACCGAATACACCCGTGCAGCCAGCGGCGGCACTGGCGCTGCAAAATGCGGCGGAAACTACGCAGCCAGCCTCGTGGCGCAAGCCGAGGCGTCGAAGAAGGGTTGCGATCAGGTCGTCTTCCTGGACGCCGCAGAGCATCGCTGGGTCGAAGAACTCGGCGGCATGAATGTCTTCTTCGTGATGAACGATGGATCAGTGGTGACCCCGCCCCTTGGCGGCACGATCCTGCCGGGCATCACCCGGGCCTCCGTGATCGTGCTCGCCGAAGAAAGGGGCTTGCGCGTCGAGCAGCGCCCCTACTCGTTCGCGGAATGGCAAGAAGACGCTGCCAGTGGCAGGCTCGTCGAAGCCTTCGCTTGCGGCACTGCCGCAGTCCTGGCGGGCATCGGCCTGGTTCGACATGCCGGCGGCGAGTTTCTGGTCGGAGACGGACAGACCGGCAAGTTGACCAGCGAACTGCGCCAGCAGCTCGTCAGTCTGCAGAAGGGCGTAACGAACGATGAGCACGGCTGGACCCGCCTCATCCCGACCTGAACTCCAGACGTTCCACGCGAACGGCGGCGTCAACACCCACATGGTGGGCGCCGCTCTCCGCCTCGCCCGCAACGTCGTCGGGCTGGCGATATATTCCGCGCGAGCTTTCCAAATGGCTGGCACGCGAAAAGGACGAAGAAGCCGTCGACAGCTTCATCGCCTATACCGCGACATGCATGGTTGTTTCGCTCGACACGACACTTGCCCGCCGTGCTGCCGAAATATCGGCAACTCATAAATTCGCCACTGTCGATGCGATCATTTATGCGACCGCGGAACGCCATGATGCCGATATCCTGACGTGCGACGCCCATTTCAAGGATCTCGAACGCGCCATCCCTATCGATAAAAAGACTTATCCTCATGTGACCCAAGCCCTCGACGGCGCAGCACAACGCTTCTATCACAAAATGGAAAATGGTAATCTGGCATCTGAAATGGCTGAAAACCGGCATGTGCGGGCGGCACGAATCCAATGGCGAAAATGACGATCTCGCTTCCGGATCATCTGGCGGAATACGTCGAAAATCGTGTCGCAAGCGGCAGATACAGCAGTGCCGGCGCATTCCTGGCGGAGCTCATTCTGAAGGATCAGCTCCATCACAAACTAGACGACGAAGAACTGCGCAACATCCTGAGGCAGGCCGAGGAAAGCGGCCCGAGCGATCGACGCATTCCCGACATCCTGTCGGAAACGAAGGCCAAGCTGCGTGACAACAACCTATAGGCTGACCCGAACCGCGGACGCCGTGCTATCAGGCATCGACGAATATGCTTGCCTCAACTTCGGCGAGGCGCAGGCAGACGCCTATCTTCTCGACTGGGACAGGATTTTCGTGCTTCTTTCCCACGCTCCCTCCATGGGAGAAGAGTGCGACGAACTCGGCGCTGGCCTTCGCCGGCTCCTCCACATGCGCCACGTCGCCTTCTACCGGGTGGCATCGGAAGGGATTGTCGTCATTGACATCATCGACGCGGACCGGCTTCCCGAAAAACATCTTCAATCCAACCGACGCCCGCGATCGGCCGAACAGCATGCCTCCTGACTGCACCTCCGCCTTCTACGAGGAAAATGCCGAGACGTATGTCAACCGGGCGCGCAGCCTGCCAAAGCAGCGGCTCGATGCCTTCCTCGCTGGCCTTGCACCCGGTGCGGCAATCCTCGAACTCGGCTGCGGCGGCGGGCAGGACAGCGCCTACATGCTGTCGCAGGGTTTCGACGTTATGCCGACGGATGGCTCGGCCAAGCTTGCAAGACAAGCGGAAGTTCTGATCGGCAGACCGGTCAGGGTCATGCTGTTCCAAGAGCTCGACGCCGACAGCGCCTTCGACGGTGTCTGGGCGCAGGCAAGCCTTCTCCACGTCCCGAGGCGCGAGTTGCCCGATGTCTTCGCCCGCATCCGGCGCGCCCTGAGGACAGGCGGCATCATTCATGCGACCTTCAAGGCAGGCGATGCGGAAGGCCATGACAGCTTTGGGCGGTATTACAACTATCCCTCCGCCGAATGGCTGTCGGAGCTTTTGACGAACGGCGGCTGGGGGAACATCGCCATCAGCGAGAGCGACGGCGGCGGCTATGACGGCAAGCCGACCCGCTGGCTGACCGTGAGCGCAGAACGGTAAAGGCCGGAGCTTTCGCCCCGGCCTCCAACCGCAGAATCTTGAAACCGCTTAGTTGACCGACTTGTCGACCAACTTGTTCTTGCCGATCCAGGGCATCATGCCGCGCAGCTTGGCGCCGACTTCCTCGATCTGGTGGCTGTCGTTCATGCGGCGGATGCCCTTGAAGCGCGAGCCGCCGGCACGGTATTCCTGCATCCAATCGGAAGTGAACTTGCCGGTCTGGATGTCCTTGAGCACGCGCTTCATCTCGGCCTTGGTCTCGGCGGTGATGATGCGCGGGCCGGAGACGTATTCGCCCCACTCGGCCGTGTTCGAGATCGAGTAGTTCATGTTGGCGATGCCGCCTTCATAGATCAGGTCGACGATCAGCTTCACCTCGTGCAGGCATTCGAAATAGGCCATTTCAGGCGCGTAGCCGGCTTCAACCAGCGTTTCGAAGCCAGCGCGGATGAGCTCGACCAGACCGCCGCAGAGAACGACCTGTTCGCCGAAGAGGTCGGTTTCGCATTCTTCGCGGAAGTTGGTTTCGATGATGCCCGAGCGACCGCCGCCGACGCCGCAGGCGTAGGAGAGCGCCAGTTCAAGCGCATTGCCGGACGCGTTCTGGTGAACGGCAACGAGGCAGGGAACGCCGCCGCCCTTCTGGTATTCGCCGCGAACCGTATGGCCCGGACCCTTCGGCGCGATCATGACGACGTCGAGCGATGCCTTCGGCTCGATGAGGCCGAAATGAACGTTGAGGCCGTGTGCAAAAGCGATCGCAGCGCCGTCGCGGATGTTGCCGGCGATGTCGGCCTTGTAGATGTCGGCCTGAAGTTCGTCAGGCGTAGCCATCATCAGGAGGTCACCCCATTTGGCAGCGTCGGCAACGGTCATGACCTTGAAGCCGTCGGCCTCTGCCTTCTTGATGGTCGGCGAGCCGGCCTTGAGAGCGATGACCACGTTTGCATGGCCGCTGTCCTTGAGGTTCAGCGCGTGCGCGCGACCCTGGGAGCCGTAGCCGACGATGACGACGTTCTTGGACTTGATGAGGTTGAGATCGGCATCACGATCGTAGTAGACGCGCATTTGAAGTTCCTTCCCTTTGCTTGTCTTGTTGACTGTCATTAAAGCGGAATCAACCGAGAACCGGCATCTCCGCCAGAACCTTGTCCGTGCCATAAAGCCTGAGGAAGGCGGTGACCGCCCTCTCCGCCTGGCGCGCGGTATCCTTGAGGCCTGGCTCACCAAGCAGCATGCGCACATGCAGGTCGGAAACGATCAAGCCGTAAAGCGTGTGATAAGCCTCGTCGGCATCGGAAAAACGCAGGAGCCCTGCCCTCTTCCCCGCATCGATCAGCGCCATGGCGCGCCGGTCGATCTGGCGACGGCCGCGCTCGAGCAGCAGCTTACCGAGCTTCGAGCCGTCACGGTTCGACTGGCCGATCGCCAACCGGTTCAGTGCCAGCGAGACGTCGCCGGCGAGCACCTCGAGCAGGTCACGCGCGAAAATGACGACATGGTCGTGCAGGCTCGCCGCCGTCAGCCGCTCTCCATTGCGCTCGAAGGTGCGCACCTTGCTCGCCTGATAGGCAATCATCGCCGATAGCAGACCGTCGCGATCGCCGAACCACTTGTAAAGGCTTTCCTTCGAGCAATTGGCTGCGCGCGCGACGCCCGAAGTCGTCAGCGCCTTCTCGCCGCCATCGACGAGCAATCGCAGCGCCTGCTCCAGAACGGCGTTCTGGCGCGGCGAAAATTCGCTCGGCTCTGCGGTATCGACAGACACGGTCATGGCTCCCATATACGTACCGTACGGTACGGTTCGCGAGGTTTATGCGATAAACCGATCAGGTCGTCAAGAAGTCCAGATAGATTTTTTTAATACGTGAAACCGCGATGAAACACCAGAATTGGATAGGCGCGAATCCTCGGCGACCGCATAATATCGCGCTATACCATTTGCCCGGAGGCTTCGATGTCACGCCTGTCTGCAGCTCATCTCCTGCTCGGAGCAATCCTCCTTGGCGGCTCAAGCGCTCTCGCGCAGTCCGACAGCGACGTCTATAACCGCATCGAGGAACTACACGGCGATGCCGCAAGCTTCGACCGGCCGCTGCGCCAACTTGTTCGGGCTATGCGCTCAGGCGACGCCGAGACCATCGCCGGCCTTGCCGAATACCCGCTGACGGTCAAGGCCAACGGCCAGACCTACGACGTCGAGAACGCTGAGGATTTCATCGACAATTTCGACGATCTCGTGACGCCCGAGACGCGCCGCGCCGTCGGACGCCAGCAATACGAGGATCTCTTCGTCAACAGCGACGGCGTCATGATGGCAGGCGGCGCCGTCTGGATGGGCGCGGTCTGCGACGACACCGCCTGCGAGGCGAGCCATTGGGCGATCATCGCGATCAACAACTGAAATCTGGCGATGAGGGAAAGCCGATGAAATACCAGATGGTCGCAGCAGTCATCACCGCAGCTCTCGCCATCGTCGCTTTGCTTCGACTGATCAGACGACAAAACTCGACAATACTTGGCTTCCAGACGCGCGCAGCTCTATTCCGCCGCCATGACGTCGCGGGCGCCGTCGACATCGCGGGCCGGCGAGGCGCCGTAGAGGCGGCTGTATTCGCGGCTGAACTGCGACGGGCTTTGATAACCGACGCGGTGGCCGGCCGTGCCCGCATCGAGGCGCTCCACGAGCATCAGACGGCGCGCCTCGTGTAGGCGAAGCTGCTTCTGATACTGCACCGGCGTCATCGCCGTGACCGACTTGAAGTGATGATGGAAAGACGACACGCTCATGCTGACGCGCTCGGCAAGGTCTTCGATGCGCAGTGGCCGCGCGAAATTCTCCTTCAGCCATGCGACGGCGCGCGCAACCCTGTTGCTGTGGCTGTCTGCAGTGGCGATGTTGATCAGCCGCGCGCCATCCGGCCCGGTCAGCACCCGGTAGAGGATTTCCTGTTCGATCAGCGGCGCCATGGCAGGAATGTCGCCTGGACGATCGAGCAAGCGCAACAGGCGGACGGCAGCATCCAGGAGCTCCGGCGGAGCGACGTTCACCGCCATCCCGCGCTGCCCGTCGGTATCGGCGGCTGGGCGCGGAATATCGATGCGGCTGAGCAACTCCAGCAGCTTTTCGGAATCGATTGCCAGCCCCAGGCAGAGATGCGGAACCTCAGGGCTCGCCTCCGTGACGCGCCAGGCGACCGGCAGATCGAGCGAGGTCAGCAGATAGTCGCCAGTCCCATAGCTGATAAGTTCCGCGCCGAGGCGCAGGCTCTTGGCCCCCTGCAGGACAAAGGCAAAACAGGGCCGATAGCTGCTGTGCAGCGGATCGCTGGGCTTGGACCGACGGCTGATGTGAAGATTGCCGATATCAGTCGCGAACTCGCCGTCACCGGTCGCGAAGCGCATCGCGATATCGACAATTTCCTGATAGGGGCTGAAGGGCAAGGTCATGCGGCAACTCTTTCTGTCAACTCTCTGACACCGGCGATACCGCTCTTATCTAGAGTGCCTTCGCCATTTCGCAAACAGGCTGGCGCCTCACTTTTGCAGGATCGTGCAAAAAGCTGAGAGGATCGCTCTAACCCTCTGCCGCCGTTCCGGGCAATAGTCCACCATCTCTTTCAACCCCTACCCACAATCGAAAAGGATGGTTCCCATGCCTATTGCAAGAGGCTACGCCGCGACCGACGCTTCCAAGCCGCTGACCCCTTTCACCTTCGAACGCCGCGATCCGAACCCCGATGACGTCGTTATCGACATCAAGTTTGCCGGCATCTGCCATTCGGACATCCATACTGTCCGCAACGAATGGAAGAACGCCGTCTATCCGATCGTGCCGGGCCATGAGATCGCCGGCATCGTCTCGGCCGTCGGCTCTGATGTGACCAAGTTCAAGGTCGGCGATCGCGTCGGCGTCGGATGCTTCGTCGATTCCTGCATCGGCTGCGCCGAGCGCGACCTCGATCGGGAACAGTATATGCCCGGGCTCGCCGGCACCTACAATGACTTCGAAGCCGACCGCAAGACACGCACCCAGGGCGGCTATTCCGACTCGATCGTCGTCAGGGAAGGCTATGTCATGTCCATTCCGGACAATCTGCCGCTCGATGCCTCCGCGCCGCTGCTCTGCGCCGGCATCACGCTCTATTCGCCGCTGCGCCACTGGAATGCCGGCCCCGGCAAGAAGGTCGCGATCGTCGGCATGGGCGGCCTCGGCCATATGGGCGTCAAGCTCGGCGCCGCCATGGGCGCCGATATCACCGTTCTCTCCCAGAGCCTTTCCAAGAAGGAAGATGGGCTGAAGCTCGGCGCCAAGGAATATTACGCCACCAACGACCCGGAAACCTTCACGAAGCTTGCCGGCACGTTCGACCTGATCATCTGCACCGTCAGCGCCGAGATCGACTGGAATGCCTATCTCGGCCTCCTGAAGGTGGATGGTTCCTTCGTGGTAGTCGGCGCGCCGGAAAACCCGATCCCCGTGCACGCGTTCTCGATCATCCCCGGCCGCAAGAGCATTTCGGGCTCGATGATCGGCTCGATCAAGGAAACCCAGGAAATGCTCGACTTCTGCGGCGAGCACAACATCGTCTCCGAGATCGAGAAGATCAACATCCAGCAGGTCAACGAAGCCTATGAACGCGTTCTGAAGAGCGACGTCCGCTACCGCTTCGTCATCGACATCGCCTCGCTGGCGGCTTGAGGAACGAGGGCGGCTCCTTCGGGGGCCGCCTTTTTTGGCCAAGATCGGTAGTCGCCGCGCTCCTGGCTCAGGATTCACGACATGCCTTCGACATGTCGATGCAGACTCAACAGATATTCGGCACCGTTGAACGGATCGGGTCCTGAGCGCTGGCGCGAGCGCGGCGGACCGGCCATCGGGGCATAGTGATCGAAGCAGGTTTCCATGGTCCCTGCCCCGCTCGTCAGGCCCGGCAATTGCTGCTGGACGCTCTGGATCATCGCGGACGCCATAGTGCCTTCCAGCCTGGCCATGCCGTCGGCGATCACGGAATCCATCGTCGTCGCGGCAGATTTCGCAAGCAGGGTCAGCAAGCCGTTCAAGCACTCCACCGGCGCTTCGAGATAAAAGCGATCGATCGGCGCGCATAGAACCGTCTGCGCGGCCAATAACGCATCTGCCAGCACCCATGGCGTCAGCTGCCGGAAATCGGCGGCGGTGCTTGCGGGCGAGCTGTGGCGGGCTGCCGTCATCGCCACGTGGCAATCGGCGACCTGCCAGCCGAAAATCCCCTGCTTCAGCGTCTCGAACACGGTTTCCTCGACCGCCCGGTAAAAGGCGACCGGCATCTGGCCGACATCTACTTCGAGCGCGAAGCTGTTGCCTGCTCCAGGGGCGCGCGGCTCGACGCGCAGGCCGACGGTCGCGAGAAACGGATTGGGCTCCTTGAAGAGGATCTGCAGGCCGCTCCCGGTCCCTAATGGCCTCTCGACCAGGATGACCGTGCTCTCCTCGAACCTTGCCTCGAGGCCGAAATCCGTCAGCAGGGTCGATTGGATAACCTCCTTCTGCACCTCGCCGTAAAGCGACACGTAGACTTCGTCCGCCTCCTCGTTCCGGCGCAGATTGATCAGGGGATCCTGTTCGGCCATCTGGTTAAGCGCCAGCCAGAGCGTCGCCTTGTCGGAAGGCCGACGGGCAAGAACGCGGGTTTCGAGCGCGGGCGGCGCGAAGTGAGCCCACTCGCCCAAAGGATTTCCGCCCACAGCATCACCGATGCGGGCGCCGGCAAGGCCGCTGACGCGCGCGATCTGCCCGGCGCGGAGGCTCTCGGCGCCATGAACCCGGCCGGCCTCGAACACATGGATCGCGGTAACCCGTTCCGGGCCTTTGGGCAGGCCCAGAGATTGCCGGAGCCGCACCGTGCCGGAGTTCAGGTAGATGTAGGAGAGCTTTTCCCCGCCCCAGCCGCGTTCGATCTTGAAGATCTTGCCCGCCACCGGACCATCCGGATCGGGGCGCCGCTCGGGCAGGATCGTCGCAATGGCCGATGCCAAAGCGGGGATGCCGGCGCCGGTCATCGCAGCGCCCGCGAAGACGGGATGCACGAGGCCTCTCGCCACCTGGTCAGCCAGGCAGCGCCCGAGCCTTGCCTCCGTCAGCCGATCGGGAGCGACGACATAGTCATCGAGCAGCGCCTCGTCATTTTCCCCGAGCGTCTCGCAGAGCGCCGAAAACAGCGGCTCGTCTCCCGGAGCGAGCGCCCCCACGCGGGCAAGCTTGGCTCCGGCGTCGATCACCGAGGACATGGCGATGGGGCGGACCGACAGCTGCGCGGCAAGAGCCTCCATCACATCCCGATAGCGCGCGCCGGGACGATCGACCTTGTTGACGAAGAAGATGAAGGGAACGCCGAGCCGCCGCAGCGCCCGGACCAGCACGCGCGTCTGCGCCTGCACGCCCTCGACCGCCGAAACGACGACGACCGCGGCATCCAGCAATCCGAGCACCCTCTCGACCTCGGCGATGAAATCCGGGTGACCGGGTGTGTCGATCAGATTGACGACCCTCTCGCCAATCACAAAAGACACCACCGCGGCCCTGATCGTGATGCCGCGTTGCCGCTCGAGTTCGAGAGTGTCCGTCTGTGTATTGCCGGTATCGACGCTGCCAAGCTTGTCGATCACCCCGGCCTCAAAAAGCAGTCTTTCGGTAAGGCTAGTCTTGCCTGCATCCACATGGGCGAGAATGCCCAGATTCAAAGTGCGCATGAACCACCAACTTCTCAGAATTTCGAATGTTATTTTCGTGAGAAGTGAATCGGCGCATTGGAACCTCTATCCGCTAATAGCTACGGTCGGATGCGTAACCTCCGGTGGTTTTCGGAAGGCGCGAGCCGAACCGTAAAGGCCTATCCGAAGATATGTCAAGCTTGGCCATATCGCTGCTTCGAGGCTCAGCCTCTGGAGGACAGGAGAAGAGCTACCCCTCCTCCCGCATCGTTTCCCTCTGGGTGATCAGCCGGGCACTGTGCTGGCCGCTCAGATAGATCCACAGCCAGCTCCAGGCGACGGAGAAGCGCGAGCGGGTGCCGATCAGGAAGTAGATATGGGCAAGGCCCCAGATCCACCAGGCGATCCAACCCTTCAGCTTGATCCGGCCGAAATCGATGATCGCCGCACTCTTGCCGATCGTCGCCAGGCTGCCCTGATGCCAGTAACGGAAAGGCGCCGGTGCCGGTTTGCCGGATATGCGGGCGCGAATGACCTTGGCGACGTAACCGCCCTGCTGCTTGGCGGCGGGCGCAATGCCCGGCACCGGCTTGCCGTCCTCGCGCATGACCGACGCGGTATCGCCGACGACGAAGACGTCGGGCAGACCAGGCGCGCTCAGATCCTTCTCGACCACGACCCGCCCTGCCCGGTCGGCTGCAACATCAAGCCACCGCGCCGCCGGCGAGGCGGTGACCCCGGCTGCCCAGACGATCGTCCGGCTGGCAACGAAGGTCTCGCCGATCTTCACGCCGTCGGCGCTGCATTCGGTCACCGGCTTGCCGAGATGGATCTCGACCCCGAGTTTCTCCAGCGCCTTCTGCGCATAGGTCGAAAGCTCTTCAGCGAAGGTCGGCAGCACCCGCGGCCCAGCCTCGACCAGCACGACGCGGGTCTTGCGCGTATCGATGTTGCGGAATTCCTTGGGCAGCGTGAAATGCGCAAGCTCGGCAATGATGCCGGCCAGCTCGACACCGGTCGGCCCGGCCCCGACGATGGTGAAGGTCAAAAGCGCATCGCGCACGGCCGGATCGGACTCCATCTCCGCTTTCTCGAAGGCAAGCAGCACGCGCCGGCGGATCGTCGTCGCATCTTCCAGCGTCTTCAGGCCGGGCGCCACCGGCTCCCATTCGTCATGGCCGAAATAGGCATGCGTCGCTCCGGTGGCCAGCACCAGCGTATCGTAACCAAGAGTCATGCCGTTGCGTAAGGAAACAGTCTTCGCGCCACTGTCGACGCCCGTGACCTCGCCGAGCAGCACTGTCACGTCAGGCCGGTCGGCATAGAGGCGGCGGATCGGCCAGGCGATCTCGGAGGTGGAGAGAATGGTGGTCGCCACCTGATAGAGCAGCGGCTGGAAGAGATGGTGATTGCGCCGGTCGACCAGCGTGATCCTGACGCCGGCACCCTTCAACCCGTTGACGAGCTGCAGCCCGCCGAAACCGCCGCCGACAACGACGACATGATGATCGCTCACGACCTGCCCCTTTGCGCCATTTCGCTCAAAGCCAATGTGGCCTTCGCCGCAAAGGTTGCAACTCCCGTTTCGGCATACCTCCCCTGCATCCCGGTCGGTGGAGCTGACTCAATCGGCGTACCCCACAGGGATTGCCGTGCCGCCCTTCAGAAGCTCCATCGAGATCGAGGCCGAGACGTCGAAGAGCTCGATCTTGCGCACAATCTGCTTGTAGATCACATCGTAATGCTCGACGCGCGGCAGCACGATCTTCAGGATGTAATCGTGGTTGCCGGTCAGCCGGTGCGCTTCGACGATCTCGGGAATGTCACTGATGATCCTGCGGAAGGTCTCCGTCCATTCGTCGGAATGATGTGCCGTCTTGACCAGCGCGAAGACCGTTGTCGGCACGCCCATCTTGTCCCGATCGAGCACGACGATGCGCCGGGCAATATGGCCGCTCTCCTCCAGCCGCTGGATGCGCCGCGAACACGCCGACACCGAAAGCGCCACGCGCTCGGCAAGGTCGGTCACGGATATGCCCGCATCCTTCTGCAGCATGTCCAGAATGCGTCTGTCGCGATCATCAAGCATGTGTCGAACATAAACCTCTCGCCTCTTTTTTGCATGATTTCATAAAATGACGCAAAATCCCATCACCAATCTGAAACGAGAGACAAACAACGCAAACACGCCGCGCCGGGATTGCGGCATCATTTTCGAAGTTCAGAAGCATGGAGAGCATGAAGAAATGGAAACGATCGGCCTGATCGGCGGCATGAGTTTCGAAAGTTCGGCGGTCTATTACCGTGTCGTCAACGAGATGGTTCGTGACCGCAAGGGTGGCCTCGCCTCGGCCGAACTCATCCTGCATTCGGTCAACTTCGAGGAGATCGTCGCCCTTCAGAAGGCCGGCGACTGGGATATGGCTGCCCGTCGCCTCGCCGACGTGGCTCTGCGCCTGCAGATCGCCGGCGCCGGCTGCATCCTCATCTGCACCAACACCATGCATCTGATTGCCGACAAGGTCGCGGAGAAGATCTCTGTGCCACTGATTCATATCATCGACGAGACGGCGAAATCGCTGCATGCGGCCGGCCGGAAGCGCCCGCTGCTGCTCGCCACTCGCTACACGATGGAGCACGGCTTCTACAGCGACCGCATGAAGAGCCTTGGTGTTGATATCATGGTGCCAGATGCTAGCGACCGCACGACCGTGCACGACATCATCTTCAACGAACTCTGCGCCGGCAAAGTGCTCGACAGCTCTCGCGACAAGCTCATGGCGGTGATTGCACACGCCATCGACAACGGCGCCGACAGCATCATCCTCGGCTGCACCGAGATCTGCCTGATCCTCGATCCCGACCATTTGCCGCTGCCGGGCTTCGACACCACAGCGATCCATGCGCGGGCGGCGGTCGATTTCGCGCTCGGTGCAGACGAGACCGCCGAAGAAGAAGCGGCCTGACATCAGCGAATTAGTTGACTCAGTCCATTAAATGCAGGACAAGATCTCCATCTGGAGATTCTTGTCGGCTTGTTGACAAACCTCGTTCTTGACTCGGCGTCCTCCTCGGCCTCATGCCGAGGATCTGCTGCACCCGATGCAGATGCTCGGGACAAGCCCGAGCATGACGAGAGTAGTTGGCCGACTTTATCAGCGGTCTGACAAGATCTCCATTTGGAGATCATCATGTCTAACCTATCGCTCATCGAAACCGCCCGCGATTTCAACCGCTTCTATACGAACTTCCTCGGCCTCTTGAACAAGGCCTATCTCGACACGCCCTTCACGCTGACCGATGCCCGCATCCTCTTCGAGATCGGCTCGCATGAGGGCATCAGCGCTGTAGCGCTTGCCCGCGACCTGCAGCTCGACCCGGCCTATCTCAGCCGCATCCTAAAGCGTTTTCGCGCCGAAGGGCTGATCGAAACCAGCCCCGACCCGGCAGATCTTCGCAGCCAGGTCATCATTGTCACCGATCAGGGACGAGAGACGTTCGAGGAACTCAGCCGACGCTCCAATGCGCAGATCGCCGCTCGTTTCGATCGCTTGGCGACTGGCGAACCGGAAGCCGCCGTCTCCGCCATGCACACGATCCGCGCGCTGCTCGACCCGGCGGCGAAGCCCGCGCCGGCCATCATCCGCGCCCACCGCGCCGGCGATATCGGCTGGATCGTTCAGAGCCAGGGCCGCTTCTACGCAGAAGAGTATGGCTGGGATCTGCGCTTCGAGGCGCTGGTCGCCGAGGTCGCCGGAAAATTCCTCGCCAATTTCGATCCGGCCAAAGAATATTGCTGGATCGCCGAACGCGGCGGCATCAATGTCGGTTCGGTCCTCGTCACCAATGGCGGCGACGGCATCGCCAAGCTTCGCCTGCTCTATGTCGACAAATCAGCCCGCGGTCTCGGGCTCGGCAAACTGCTGGTCGACGAATGCATCCACTTTTCCCGGCAGAAGGGCTACCGCGAACTCTCGCTCTGGACCAACGACATGCTGGAGACCGCCCGCGCCATCTACGTCAAGGCGGGCTTTCGCCTTGTCTCCGAGGAGAGACATAAGATGTTCGGCCCCGAGGCGAACGGCCAGAACTGGGTGCTCGACCTCTGAATTTGCTGCGTCGCAGAAATTTCACTTGATTTGGAAACGTTCATTCCCTAATTAGGCGCCATGACCGTTGCCACTCTCACACCAGAAGCAAAGACCCGCAGCCGTGGCCGTCCGCGTGAGTTCGATATGGACGCAGCACTCGATGCAGCGCTGCGCGTCTTTTCCGAACGCGGCTACCATGCCGCCTCCATCAGCGAATTGACCGAAGCAATGGGCCTTGCTTCGGGGAGCATCTACAAAGCATTCAAGGATAAGCGCGGCATCTTTCTCGCTGCTTTCGCCCATTATCGAAAACTCGGCCGACGGCGGCTGGAAGCGATGATCGCGTCTGCGAAGACCGGTCGCGAGAAGGTCTTCCAGATGGTGATGTATTATACCGAGCTCTCCTATGGCGAAGCCGGCCGCAAAGGCTGTCTGGTCGTTGGCGGCGCCAACGACTTCGCCCTGCTTGACGAAGAAGCCGCTGCCCACGTCGTGACGGCCTTTGCCGCGGACGAAAAGCTGATGGCCGATCTCATCCGCATCGGCCAGGCAGATGGCACCATTCCGAAAACAGTAGACCCGGATGCCGCCGCCCTCGCCTTCCTCTGCTTTACCAAGGGCCTGCGCGTCATCGGCAAAACAGGACGCAGCAGCGAAGAGATGATGTCTGCCGCCGAGGCCGCGATGAAGCTCGTGACCTGAACAGTCCACACCGTGGACGAGAGAAATACCGGCATTCGGTCAAGGATCGGGTGGTCGCAGCCAGCATTTTTGCATTCAATCCTTTCAATCTTTGAATACCGGAGTTTCTGATGAGCATTTCAGCCACCACGCCGGATGAGGCCATTCCCAGGGCGCTATCCCCCTGGCTAACCTTCCTTTTCGCCGCCGCCTGCGGGCTGGTGGCCGCCAATCTCTATTACGGCCAGCCGCTGGCCGGCCCGATCAGTGCCGATCTCGGCTTCACGCCTGCCGCCACCGGTCTGATCGTCACGCTGACACAGATCGGCTACGGCCTCGGCCTGCTGCTGATCGTGCCGCTCGGCGACCTCACCGAAAACCGCCGTCTGGTGTTGATGCTGATCGCCGTCTCCGCAGTCGCGCTCATCGGCGCGGCGCTGTCGTCGACGCCCACGACCTTCCTCATCGCCTCGCTCTCTATCGGTCTTTCATCTGTCGCAGTTCAGGTCCTGGTTCCCTTCGCCGCCAATATGGCGCCGGATGCAACGCGCGGCCAGGTCGTCGGCAACGTCATGAGCGGCCTGCTCTGCGGCATCATGCTCGCCCGCCCCTTCGCAAGCTTCGTCGCCGAGGCCTCCTCCTGGCACGTGGTCTATTACGTCACCGCAGCGCTCATGCTCGTGCTCGCCGTCGTCTTGCGCATCAACCTGCCGGTTCGCGTGCCGAAAACGAAGCTGCGCTATGGCGAACTGCTCGCCTCCATGGGCCATTTGGCGCTCACCTCGCGCGTCCTGCAGCGCCGGGCGCTCTATCAGGCCGGTATGTTCGGCGCCTTCAGCCTGTTCTGGACGACGACGCCGCTGCTGCTCGCGAGCCCGGCCTTCGGCCTGACGCAGAACGGCATCGCCCTCTTCGCGCTTGCAGGTGCGGCCGGCGCCGTCGCTTCGCCGATCGCCGGCCGGCTTGCCGACCGCGGCATGACGAAGATCGCCTCGACGCTTGCCATGCTGCTCGGCATGGCTGCCTTCCTGATCGGCCATTTCGCCAGCGATGGCTCGCTTGGTGCTTTGCTGCTCTTGACGGCAGCGGCAATCCTTCTCGATTTCGGCGTGACGACCAATCTCGTCTGTGGCCAGCGCGCCATCTATGCGCTGAACCCGGAACACCGCAGCCGGCTCAACGGCCTCTTCATGGCAACCTTTTTTGCCGGCGGCGCGCTCGGCTCGGCGCTCGGCGGCTGGGCCTATGCGACCGGAGGCTGGACGATGACGGCCTGGATCGGCTTCTGCTTCCCGGCGTTGGCCTTCCTGCTGTTCCTGACGGAAGGACGCGGCAAGTAGAGGAAAGCGGTCTATTTGTCGGCGGAATCAAATTGAGAACGGGCGGCGCGAACGGCATCATGGTTCGCTTCCGCCCAGTTCAGAAGCTGCGACAGCGGCTGGTAGAGGGAGCGTCCAAGTTCGGTCATCGAATATTCGACGCTCGGCGGCTTGGTCGGGAAGACCTCGCGGTCGATATAACCATCCCTCTGCAGGTCGCGCAGCGTCTGCGTCAGCATGCGCTGCGATATATCGGGGATCATCCGCCGCAGCTCGCCAAAGCGATAAGGCCGATCCGCCAACACCTCGAGTAGCAGCGTCGACCATTTGCCACCGATCTGCTGCATCATGTCTCTGACCGGGCAATTGCCGAAATCGAGGCCCGCGAGATCGATCTCGCGCCGCGCCCCCGGCACCCTGTTCTTCAGACTGACAACCGCACCGCTCATCTGCTGGTTCCCTTTTGGTAACGTAGAGCCTAAAAACTGCCTCCTTTACACAGCCAGGTCAATTCCTATTCTAGTGTTACTCTCTTTTTGAGACCACCTACACAACACAGCCAACACAGAAGGAAACGACGTATGAGCGAAATCATCCTGGTCACCGGCGCTGCCGGGCAGCTCGGCCAACGTGTCATCCATCACCTCATCGAGACCTACAAGGTCGCTCCCGGCAACATTGTCGCGGCGACGCGCAGCCCGGAAAAGCTCTCCGAACTCGAAAAGAAGGGCGTCGTCACCCGCAAGGCCGATTTCGATGACGCGGCAGGCCTGGAGAAGGCTTTCGCCGGCGTCGACCGGCTGCTGATCATCAGCACCGATGCGCTGGACACTCCCGGCAAGCGCCTCGCCCAGCACAAGGGCGCCGTTGCAGCGGCCGTCAAGGCTGGCGTCAAGCACATCGCCTATACCTCTATGCCCGCGCCCGAGGATTCGCTTGTCACCTTCGCACCCGATCATCTCGGCAGTGAAAACGCCATCAAGGCAAGCGGCATCGCCCATACGATCATCCGCGACGCCTGGTATCACGACAATTACCTGCACGGCATGCCGCACAACCTGCAGGGTGGCAAATGGTATAGCGCCACGGGCGACGGCAAGGTCTCGACCATCTCGCGTGACGACTGCGCCCTGGCGATTGCCGCAGCCCTTGCCTCTGGCACCTCGGAGAGCGCCACCTATACGCTGAGCGGCGCGCAATCGCTGAACAACCGGCAGATCGCCGCCATCGTTTCCGAGGTCGCCGGCAAGCCGCTAGAGGTGATCGACGTCAATGATGAACAACTCGGCCAGGGCATGCGCGGCGCCGGCCTTCCCGGTTTCGTCGCCGACATGCTGGTTTCTGCCGACGCCAACACCCGTGCCGGCAAGTTCGACATCGTCACCGAAGACTTCACCAAGCTGACCGGCAAACAGCCGCAGCCGCTGAAGGATTTCTTCGTGGAGCACAAGGCGGCCCTGACCGCCTGAGGCTATGCCGCCCATTGAGCCTTTCGCTGCATCCCTGCGCTTGCTGCAGGGATGCAGCGCCACCGGACTTTTGACGCGAAAAACTTCTTCATTTCAGACTCTTCCTGCGCGGCGCACTGTGTGAATCGCGATCAGAAGCGTCGCGGTTCGATTCCAGTCAAAGCACTGAAAGAGACGCCCTAATCAGACCGCCTGCCCGCAGGCCCGGCAAAAGCGCCGCACCGTTTCCGCCATGCCATATTCCAGCGCATCGGCGGTCAGCCCGTGACCGATCGAAACCTCGGCAAGAGCGGGAATGCGCTTCACCAGCGCTGGCAGGTTTTCCACTGTCAAATCGTGGCCGGCATTGACGGCGAGGCCGATTGCGACGGCTGCATCGGCCGTCCGTCCAAGCGCTTCAAGAATTGGGCCTGCCCGCTCCGGCGCGTCGAAGCAACCGCCATAGGGGCCGGTATAGAGTTCGATCCGATCGGCGCCGACCGCCTTGGCGATCTCAACCGCCTGTGCGTCCCCGTCACCATCGGCAAACAGCGACACCCGGCATCCCATCGTCTTCAGCCGCGCGACGGCATCCGTCAGGAACGCCTGGTGCTTGCGGAAATCCCAGCCGTGATCGGAGGTCGCCTGGGCGGGATCGTCAGGCACCAGCGTCACCTGTTCGGGTGCCGCCCCGGCGCAGAGTTCGAAGAATTCCTCTGTGGGATAGCCCTCGATATTGAACTCGGCCTTGGGGAATTCGTCGTCGATCAGGTTGCGGATCACAGGCAGGTCGGAAAAGCGGATGTGCCGCTGGTCGGGGCGCGGATGCACCGTCAGGCCGCTCGCACCAGATTTCAGCGCGATACGCCCGAGCGCTTCGACGCTCGGCCAGGGCAGGTCGCGCCGGTTGCGCAGCATGGCGACGGCGTTGAGGTTCACGGAGAGCTTGGCGGACATGGCGAGATCCATCGGTCACGGAAATGGGAGGCCCCTGCTTTTAAGCCAACTGCTCCGCGATGGCCAACGAGATTCACAAATGGATGCGATGCCAATCGCTGATGGGCACCGAAATTACGCTGAGCATTTGCCGCGCGCGTACCGCAGATAGTAAATCCCGTCGGCTTTGAAGAGGACCGCCAGATCCCGCAGTGCAGCACATGTTTTTGTGCAACACACCCAAGAACCCGGCAAAATATGCCGGTAAAGTTGCTATCCCATTTAAAAGAGATTATTTTTAGCACTTATAAAAAAGATCGTTCACGCATAACGTGGACATCGTATCGCGTAGAGTACGCCGCGTACTGCTTCTTTCCCACTGAGAAGAACGCCTAGAGGAAACCCCACTCGCCGCGCATGGGAAGCAACTGGCAAAACCGCATGAGGTGCAACAACATGCCCCAGGAGGGTTCATGCCAGACGGTTCCAAACGCCTGTTTGCCACCGCCGGTATCGCTTCGGAGGCCCGATCGAAATATCGGTTCCTGCCTTCAGCCGCGCTACCGCCGGATCTACCGGACGGTCCGGTGCCCATTGCCGACATGGCAAACGCATTCGGCGTCACGCACAGGACACTGCATTTCTATGAAGAGAAAGGGTTGATTTCAGCCAACCGCATCGGCCTGATGCGGGTCTACGGCCAGGATGATGTGATGCGCATGGCCGTCATCACAGTCTGCCGCGATACAGGCATGCCGATCGCGGTCATCCAGGAATTGATGGACGAACTCCGCAACGCTGATTCGCAGGAAACGGCCGAGGCGATGTTCCGCGAGGCCTTGCAGGTACGCAAGCGCGAACTGACGGCGGAGATGTCGACGCTGCACCGCCAGCTCCAGCAGGTCGGCGACCTCCTGGATTACGACGGCAGCGTCGAGGAGCCGCCGTTAAACGACAATCAGGACAGTGCAAGCCTGACCGCAGAGGAGCGGCGTTGCCTGGAACTGATGGCGGAGGGTTATTCCACCCAACGCATCGCCCGGGCGCTCGACCTGAAGCATGACGAAACCCGTGACCTGGAGGCCGGAATCATCCTTAAATTCCGCGCCAACAACCGCTTCCAGGCTATCGCCAAGGCAGTTCTGCTCGGCATCGTGCAGGCCTGAATCACGCCCCGACGGCCGCCACCGTCTCCTCTTTCTTCTGTCCGATCAGCAGATGCGACCTGCGGGTGCGATGGGATCAGCGAACGATCGTCAGCGTCTCCGCCGCGCGGGTGATCGCGGTATAGAGCCAGCGTTCCCGCGTGTCGCGAAACGCCCAGCTCTCGTCGAAGAGCACGACATCATTCCATTGCGAACCCTGCGCCTTGTGAACGGTGAGCGCATAGCCGTAGTCGAACTCGTCATAGCGCTTGCGGGTGTTCCAGGGGATCTCGCCCTCGACGTCCTCGAAGGCCTGCTTCAGCAGCTTGATCTTCGCAGCCCCGCGGTCCATGTCATCGTCTTCGGGGCGGACGAGCAGATTGATGCCGGGCTTCGTCGTTTCCTTGGACGAGGTCATTACCTGCCAGAGCGAACCGTTGAGCAGGCCCTTGGCTGGATCATTCCGCAGGCAGACGAGCTTGTCGCCGGTCTGGGGATAATCGGCATTGAAGCCTTTCAGCTCGCGCAGGCGCTGATTGTAGCGCCGACGCGTCCTATTGGTGCCGACGAGCACCTGGTCGGCGTCGAGGACCAATTGCTGCGTGACCTCGTTCTTCGAGATCACCTTGGCCGTGCCGTAGTCACCGTACATCACCTCATTGCCTTCGCGCACCTGCATGGCGAGCTTGATGATCGGATTGTCGCGCGCCTGGCGGTGGATATCGGTGAGCAGGTAGTCCGGCTCCTGATTGGTGAAGTAGCCGCCACCGGTAACCGGCGGCAACTGGCCGGGATCACCGAGCACCAGGATCGGCGTGCCGAAGCTCATTAGATCCTTGCCGAGCGCCTCGTCGACCATCGAGCATTCGTCGACGATGATCAGCGCCGCCTTCGCGACCGGGCTCTGCCGGTTGATCGAAAACATCGGCGCGATCGAGGTCTTGCCTGTTTCCTCGTCTTCCACCGCCTCCTCGCCGCGCGGCCGATAGATCAGCGAATGGATCGTCCGGGCGTTGGAGGCGCCGCGCGAGCGCAGCACCTGCGCCGCCTTGCCGGTAAAGGCGGCAAACAGCACGTCGCCATCGACATTCTCGGCGAAATGCTTGGCAAGCGTCGTCTTCCCTGTCCCGGCGTAGCCGAACAGGCGAAAGAGCGGCGAGCGCCCTTCCTTCAGCCATTTCGAAACAGCCTTCAGGGCTTCGTCTTGTTGCCGCGCAAATTGCATGATCGGAGGACTTGGCAGGATTCGCGGCCTTTAGGCAAGGCGGAAACTGGCGAGGCAAGGCCAATGACGGCAAATCCGCCCGGCGCCAAACCCGCTGCAGCTTCCGCCGTGCACGATAAGCCGCCCGCCGACGGTCATCCCTCCCACCGCCGGCCCGCGCTGCTCGCGCACATTGACGGGTCCTGCCCGATGGCATCGGTCAGAAAGTCCAGAACCGCTTTGACGCGCAACGGTATGTTTCTTCGTGAGGGATAGACGACATAGATCGGCAGCCGGGTCGGTTGAAAGTCGTTCATGACAGGGATCAGCCGACCGGCGACGATATCCGGCACGGCGACGATGTGGGAGAGCACCGCCAGTCCTGCGCCGGCAAGGGCCGCCCTGTGAATAGCGACGGCGCTGCACGCGGTCAGCCGCGGCGAGATCCTGACGGATATGTCTTCCGAGCCGTTCGAGAACGACCATGAACAGGCATCGCCGGCTCTGCTGTAGCACAGGCATTCATGGTCCTTGATGTCCTTCGGCGTCCTCGGAGACGCCTTGCGCGCGAGATAGGCGGGCGAGGCGACGAGGAATGCCGTCGTCCAGCCGATCCGCCGGCAAACGAGGCTGCTGTCTGCGACGGAACCCAGACGCACTTCGACGTCGAGGCGTTCCTCGATCATATCGGAGCCTTGTTCCCTGAGGAGCAGTTCCACAGAGAGTTTCGGATGGGCGGCAAGAAGATCGCCCAGCCGTTCGCTGAGATAGAGGCCGAGCGGCGCGGGAACGCTCAGCCTCACCTTTCCCGAAGCCACGGCTCCATCCGATCCGGCGGCATCGCCAAGCTCCTCCACGGCTTCGAGAATCCGGAGCGCCATCGGCAGCATGCGCTCCCCCTCCGCAGTCAGCGACAGGCCGCTCGTCGTGCGATGCAGGAGGCGGATGTTGAAATGGCCCTCGAGGGCCGCGACCTGTCGCGAGACCGCCGGCTGCGTCACATCGAGATCGTGCGCCGCCGCCGAAAACGAGCCCGTCTCGACGACGCGCTGAAAGGTCCGCAATGCCGAAACGATATCCATCCCTGCCCCCTCATACTTCTGCGCATAGGCTTTATGCCGCCAGACTAAGCGAGAATGGCTTTACAGTCCAGCAATTAAGGATATCCTTTATCCATAAGGATATCTAATATCCTTAATTAGAGGAGAAATGACATGACCCAGCGATTGAACTACGCCCAGCAGTCCCCCGAGCTTTTCAAGAAGTTCATGGAATTCAGCATGGCTCTGCGCAGCAGCGTGATCGACGAGAAGCTGCAGGCCCTCGTCGAAATCCGCGCCTCGCAGATCAATGGATGCGGCTTTTGCCTCGACATGCATGTCAAGCAGGCAAAGATCCACGGCGAGACCGAACTGCGTCTCTATCACGTCGCCATCTGGCGGGAATCGAACCTGTTCGTTCCCCGCGAGCGTGCAGCCCTTGCCTGGACCGAAGCGCTGACGAACCTTCCCGAGGGCGGCATTCCAGACGAGATTTACGAACGGGTTCGCGGCCAGCTTTCCGAAAAGGAAATCTCGGACCTGACCTTTGTCGTCATGGCCATCAATGCCTGGAACCGTGTCAATGTCGGTTTCAAGACCGTGCCCGGCACGGCCGACAAGGCCTACGGCCTCGATAAGGCCGGCCTGAACTAAACCGCGCAATTCCTTGAGAAGATTCACCTTGACGCTGCCGCACCCCGGCGGCGAACGGAGATCCATTATGAAAATCGTTGTCATCGGCGGAACCGGCCTCATCGGTTCGAAGACTGTCGAACGCCTGCGCAAGCGCGGACATGACGTGATTGCCGCATCGCCGAACTCCGGCGTCAACACAATCACCGGGGAAGGATTGGCGGAGGCGCTCTCAGCCGCCGAAGTTGTGCTCGACCTCGCCAATTCGCCGTCCTTCGAAGACAAGGACGTGATCGAGTTCTTCGAGACCTCGGGCCGCAATCTTCTCGCCGCCGAAAAACTCGCCGGCGTCAGGCACCATATCGCCCTCTCCGTCGTCGGCACCGAGCGTCTGCAGGAAAGCGGCTATTTCCGCGGCAAGCTCGCTCAGGAAATGCTGATCAAGGCATCGGGCATTCCCTATACCATCGTGCATTCGACGCAGTTCATGGAATTCCTCGGCGGCATCGCCCAATCGGGGACGGTCGGCCAGACGGTCCGCCTGTCGCCGGCCTATGTGCAGCCGATCGTTTCCGACGACGTCGCCGATGTCATGGCGGATGTGGCTCTTGCACCGCCCGCCAATGCGACGATCGAGATATCAGGTCCGGAACGAGCGCGCCTCAGCGAACTCGTCGCCCGGTATCTGAAGGCCATGAAGGACCCGCGCACCGTCGAGGCCGATGCCGATGCGAAATATTTCGGCGCGAGACTCAACGATCAGTCGCTCGTTTCCGACAACAACCCGCGGCTCGGCTCGATCACCTTCGAGCAGTGGTTCGCAAAGTCCGCCCAGCCAAAGTGATCCGACTTGCCCTGAGGACGCGGCCACTCGGGCGCATCCTGCCCCACCCTGCAACCATGGAGATTCCGATGATCAGAACATCATTCCTCGCCGGTGCGCTCGCCCTTCTGGCAGCCACGGGCGCTAGCGCCGATGAGGGCAGCAAAGCTGCCAAGGTGACGCTCGTCTATGAACACGAACTTCCAAACGTACCGGGCAAGAGCATCAAGGGCGTGTTGGTCGAGTACGGCCCAGGCGGCTTCTCCGAAGGCCACACCCATCCCGATACGGCCTTCATCTACGCCACCGTGCTCGAAGGAGCGATCCGCAGCCAGGTCAACGACGGCCCCGTCAAGGTCTATCATGCCGGAGAGAGCTTCTCCGAAATGCCGGGCGACCGCCATGGTGTCAGCGCCAACGGCAGCAAAACGAAGCCAGCCCGCTTGCTCGCCGTCTTTGTCGTCGATACCAAGCAGAAAGAGCTGACCTATCCGCTCAAGAAGTAATGATCCGCATTACAGCGCCGCGCGTCTTTCAGACGCGCAAAGGACGCTGTAACACTTTCAACCCTCGCATCGTGCTTTCCAAAGATCGGTTCCGATTTTCGGGCCGATGCGAAACCGCCCGCGCAAGCCCCGATGCTTGCGTGGGCGGTCGAGATGCTGAATCATGGGCGGCTCGCCCCATTCCGGAGACAGAGAGATGATTGACGACGCGCTCTTCGGTAAACCTCTGATATCCCTCATTACGATAGGTTTGGCCGGTATCGTCGTCTGGCATCTTCTCTCCCGCCAACGGCCGACGACGCGACTGGTGGTGCAAATCCTCTTCTTCGCGATGATGACGTTGATCCTCGTCGTCAGCGGCATCGAACCACACCGGTTTCAAGGATATGAATCCGAGGATCCGCAGGCTTTGCTCGTCATCGTCGCGAAATCGCTCTGGTGGATCCATCTGGCGTGGGCCGTCATCGGTTTCATCAGGCTGTATCTGGTGCTGGAGGGCAGTCCGCGAGAGGCCCGCCTGCTCCAGGATCTCGTCATCGGCGTCGTCTATATCGGCATGGCCCTGTCAGTTCTGGCCTTCGTCTTCGGCGTGCCGATCGGCACGCTCGTCGCGACCTCGGGCGTCGTCGCCATTATTCTCGGCCTTGCGCTCCAGAACACGCTCGCCGACGTCTTCTCCGGCATCGCGTTGACGCTCGGCCGGCCCTACATCATCGGCGACTGGATCCTTCTCAGCGACGGTACGGAGGGGCGCGTCGTCGAAAGCAACTGGCGCGCGACACACATCCTGACCAGCGCAAACAATGTCGTCGTTCTGCCGAACAGTTTTCTGGCAAAGCTCGGCCTGACGAATGTAAGCCGGCCGGACGAGACCCATCTCCTGGTCCTCACTATCCGCATCGCTCCGACGCGGATGCCGGCATCAGTCCGGCACGTCATGGCAACGGCGCTGGCGAGCTGCAATTCGATCGTGCGCGAGCCGCCGCCGGTCGTGGCGCTCAAGGGGCTGGATGCCACGGCGCTGGAGGTCGAGCTGCAGTTCCGGGTGACGAGCCCGAGCCAACGGGTGACGGCACGAAACGAGGTGCTCGATCTCGTCTATCGTCACTGCAAATCGGCCGGACTGCTTTTGGCTGTTCCGGCCGCGGCCTCAGTCCTGACGGGCGATCTGCCGACCGAAGAAAGCGCACGACCGCCCCGTGTAACGCCGCTCGAACTGATCGAGGCCATTCCGATCTTTGCGACGCTGACATCAGATGAAAAGCAGAAACTCGCCGAGACCACGGCCGTGCGGGAATTCCGCAAGGGCGATGTCCTCGTGCGGGAGGGCGAAATGCTCCCGTCGCTGATGATGGTGCGGGCGGGCATCATCGCGGCGCGGCACGGAGATGAGGAGCGCGGGCGGCTCGCGCCGGGTGATTTTTTCGGAGAGACCGGCCTGCTCGCGGGCATGCAGGAAGCCTGCACCCTGGAAGCTCTGACCTCCGTGACCGCGTATGAGATCGATCAAGAGGCCTTCGCGCCGCTGCTAAGCGAACGCCCCGCGCTGGCGGAAGAAGTCGCCGACCATCTCGCCAGCCGCGCCGAGCGTTTCCGCAACGGCGCCTCCTTGCCCCCGGAACATGCCCGCAGTGCGCATGCCATCCTGAAGACCATCAGGACCATCTTCAAGGCGTAGAGATCGGCACCCCCGCTCAGCCGGCGCGCTTGAGCACCCATTCGAACGTGCTCCGCCAAATGTCGGCCGGCACTTCCTCGGACAAGGTGCCGACCAGATCGGAAAGCCGGACGCGCCTCAGCGTATCCCGCCAGGCCTCGTCGGCCTCCCACATGATGCGCGCGACCGCGCATGGCTTGCTGTCGCAGTATCCTTCCGGCCGGCAGGGATTGTTCGCCCGGATGTTCGTACAGGTGAAGCTGCGGGCCTTCCCCTCGACCGCCTCGACGATCTCGAGAAAATTGATATCCGAGGGGGTCTTGGCAAGCCTGTAGCCGCCACTCGGGCCGAGGGTGGTCTCGACAAGCGATGCCTGCGAAAGGCTTTGCAGTGCTTTGGAGAGATATTCCTTCGGCAGACCATGAAGCTCGGCGAGCGCCTTGGTGGAAAGATACCTGCCCTCCGGCAGGCCCGCGAGAATGGCGCAGCAGTGAAGCGCCCACTCGACCTGGCTTTTCAGGATCATTCAGCAACTCGTGTGATGGCTGGCTCTGCCAATGGAATTAAGGACACATCATATCCGAAAACCGACCCGAAGTAAATGAGCCGCAAAAGCAGCGTGTTGCTGGCTGAACGGCGATGCGGGCTCCGATCTCCACTCAGCCCGCGTTCTCATCCTCTCCCCGCGCCTGCTCATTTTCAATTCCGGCGATCAGCTTGCGCAGCAGCGCAGCGAGCGCCTCGCGCTCCTTTCCGTCAAGAGCCTGCAGAAAAGAAGCTTCGCTCGCCATGTCGGTGCGGAAAGCCTTTTCGGCGAGTGCCGCACCCGCTTCGCTCAATGCCACCAGCACGCTGCGCCCATCGCGTGGTGATTTCTCCCGGCGGATCAGCCCCGCCTTCTCCAGCCGGTCAAGCCTGTGGGTCAGGCCTCCCGAGGAGATCATCAGCGCCGAATACATCTCCGTCGGCGTCAGCCGGTAAGGCGTTCCGAAACGGCGAAGCGTTGCAATCACGTCGAATTCGCCACGGTCGAGGCCAAAATCGGCAAAGGTCGCCTCGATGCTGGGGCGCACCAGGTTCGACAACCGAAAGGCCCGCCCCAGGATCGCCATCGGCTCCGTGTCGAGGTCCGGCAGTTCCACCGCCCATTGCCGGCGCAGCCGGTCGACATGGTCATCCCCAGGGCGGTCCTCGTCCCCCGGGCGGTCGCGGTCCCCTTCAGTTCCATTCATCATTCTCTGCCTCATATCACCACAAGCGAGACATACACCTTCCACCCGAGTCACGGAAGATATCTTGACAAGAAGATAGTTTTAAGAATATATCTTCTCGCGAAGATAGTTTTGTGTTCATAGACAGAACGAGCGGGAGGCACGTGATGTTCAGGATTCTTCGCCACCAGGAAGTGCGACCCGATCAGAGCCGCACTGTCCGCTTCGAAGGCCGCGACTATGGCGGCGAGATATCGCTCTTCCTCGTCGACAACGAGCCCGGCCAGGGGCCCGACCTGCACGTCCATCCCTATTCCGAGACATGGGCGGTCAGGAAGGGCGAAGCCGAGTTCACCGTAGGCGACGCCAAAACCCGCGCCTTTCCAGGCGATATCGTCGTAGTAGCCGCCAACATTCCCCACCGTTTCGAGAATGTCGGCACCGGACGGCTCGAAATCGTCTGCATTCATGCCAGCGATACGATCGTGCAGGAGTTTGTGTGAGAAGAAACCGTCGCCCCGAAAGGGGAAGGAAGAGGAGGAAACTGCCATGCCCAAGATGATCTTCGTGAACCTGCCGGTGAAAGACCTTGCCGCTGCCACCCGCTTCTATGAAGCGATCGGGTGCACCAAGAACGAACAGTTCAGCGATCGCCAGGCGTCGAACATGGTCTGGTCCGAAGCCATTATCTTTCACTTGCTGACGCGCGATTTCTTCGCGAGTTTCACGCCGAAACCCGTTGCCGAAGCGCAGAAGGCGAGCGAGATGCTGATCGCGCTGACGATGGACAGCCGTGAACAGGTGGACGCCATAGTCGAGGCGGCCGGAGTGGCCGGCGGCAGGGCCGATCTGCGCGCGCCGACGGACATGGGCTGGCTCTATAATCGCGCCTTCGAGGATCCCGATGGCCATATATTCGAAGCAGTGTGGGTCGACATGGCGGCGGCGGCCGCCACCGGAGAGTAGCCAACAAGGCGCCGGGCGCGACGTGCGCGACGAAACCGGCTTCGGCCCGCCACGCCCGCCATCAAAACTTTTCCGGCGCTTTGGAATAAAACCGCCTCGCCTCGTGTCTCATCTCAGGTATCGCAAGACTGCGTGCCCAATCTGAGGAGAGACACCATGAAATCCGTGAAATTTCTGTCCGTCGTGGCGGCTGCCACCTTTGCCGCGACCGCTGCTTTCGCCGCGCCTCCTGTCAAAACAGTCGAATCCGAAAAGGGCAAGGTGCTTGCCGGCGAAAACGGCATGACGCTCTACACCTTCAAGAAGGACGTCAAGGGCGTCTCCAATTGCAACGACGACTGCGCCAAGAACTGGCCGCCGCTGATGGCCGCTGGTGATGCCAAGGCCGATGGTGCATATTCGATCGTCGATCGCAAGGATGGCACGAAACAATGGGCCAAGGACGGCATGCCGCTCTATTTCTGGGTCAAGGACAAGAAGGCCGGCGACATCACCGGCGATGGCGTCGGCGGCAACTGGGATCTTGCCAAACCTTGATCGCGAAGACCCCGATCACAAGAAAGCTGCCGGCGTGAAAACACCCGCACCCGAAACCTTCGAGGGCCAGATCCTGGCCCTCCTGCCCTCGCTCAGGCGCTATTCGCGCAGCCTGACACGCTCGGATACCGATGGCGAGGATCTGCTCCAGGATTGCGTCGAGAAGGTTCTCACGCGCCGCGGCCAATGGCGCGGCCTCAACCTGCGCGGCTGGGTCCTGACCATCATGACCAATCTCTACCGCAACGGCCGACGCGGCAAGGCGCGCGACGGCCTCGTCGAGCTTGACGCCGCAGAGGATCTGGCCGCGTCCGAACCGCCGGCCGATCCGCTGGAGCGCGCCCGCCTGGATGATGCGCTGAACAGCCTTTCAGAGGAGCACCGCGCCGTGCTGATGCTCGTGGTCATCGAAGGATACACCTATGGGGAGGTCGCCGCCGCGCTCGATATCCCGATCGGCACCGTCATGTCCCGCCTGTCACGCGCCCGCCGGCGCGTCGCCGAGCGATTGAAGGCCGACAACATCATTACGCTTCGGAGACCGAAATGAACGAGACCAATCCGAGCGTCACCGAAGCCGACCTCCACGCCTATGCCGACGGCCAACTGCCGGAAACGGCGCGCGCCCGCATCGAGGCCTTCCTGGCCGACAATCCCGACGAGGCGGCGATGCTCGCCGAATGGCAGGCGCAGAATGGGGCCATCCGGTCGCTGTTTGCCGGTTATGAGAAGGCGAAGGACACCGATCGTCTGCTCGTCGCCCCACCGCGCGCCGTCTCATCGGGGCCGAAACGCTGGGCGATCGCCGCATCAGCCCTCCTCGTCTTCACGCTCGGCGCCCTCAGCGGCCATTATGGCCCGGCACTTCTGGAAAAGCCGGAGCTGCAGCTTGCCGGCTCCGAAACCCTGCCGAAACAGGCTGAGACCGCCTTCACGGTCTATGCCGCCGAGGTTCGCCACCCCGTCGAGGTCTTCGCCGACGAGGAGGCTCATCTTGCCACCTGGCTCGGCAAGCGTCTGGCAATCCAGAATCTCAAGATCCCGAACCTGCAGCCGCTCGGCTTCAAGCTGGTTGGCGGCCGCTTGCTGCCGGTCGATGGCCGGCCAGGCGCCATGTTCATGTACGAGAACCAGGCTGGCGAGCGCCTGACTGTCCTGGTTGGCCGCAACACGGAAAATAGCACGACGAGCTTCCGCTTCGCCTCATCAGGCAATATCGAGACCTTTTACTGGATCGACGGCGAACTCGGTTATGCCGTCACCGGCGAAATCTCCCGCGAGACGCTGCGGGAGGTAGCAGAAGAGTGCTACAAGCAATTCCCGTCGTGAGGATCAGCGTGAGGGATCGTTGCCGAGCTCGATCGGCCGGCCGTGCGGCGTCGCTTCCGCCGCCCGCTGCCAACTCTGTTGCAGTGCCTGGATCGTATCCGCATCGGCGATGCCGCGGTTGACGATGAGGTCCGAGAGAGCAGCCACCCAGCAGTCAAAATAGTCGCTGCCATCTTCGGCCCGGCCAGGCTTGTGCAGTTGCGCGGAAAGCGTTTCAGCCCATTCGCTCCAACTGAAGAGGCCTTTTGCGTGCAGGTGCACGGTCATGGCAAAAGCTTCCGCCGCCCACGGCTCGGGAAAAACCGGCTCGCCCTTCGGCGACCTCGGCAGCCCGGACGATTGCATCAGCGGCGATGTCTCATGCCGGCTCAAGATAGCCCTCCCAGGCATCGATCGACACCGTCAGCGTTGGATCGGCATCCTCGCCCCAGATCTCCGCACCGTCGAAAACGACCGTATAGAGCCATTGCGGGTTCTCGCCCTTGCCATGCGCATTGTCGTCGGGAAAGACGAACGAACCCTGCACCGCCTCGACCACACCGGTCCTGGCGCGGGCATAACGCGGCAGGCGCGTATGCGTCGCCGGATTGAAGTTCTTCGTCCTCACCGCCTCACCGACCACGAAGAGCGGCGCGGTCTCGACAGGACGATCACAAGGCCCGCCCTTCGCCAGCACGGCGGGCACCATGTCCGCCTTCAGCACGCGTTTTGGAACCGCTCCTGCCTGCTGCGCATGACCGGACAGCAATTCCGCACGCGTCGCAAAGCCATGCCGTTCGATCAGCTTGTCGATGCCGCGGATCCAGATCTCGTAATAGCTGGCGGCGAGGTAATCGGCCGGCGGAATATTCTCGCGCGCATGCCGGCTTTCATCGATCGTCCATGCGCCGAAAGCGCCGCAGGAAAGCGTGATGCCGAGTGCCCGCTTTTCCCAATCGGCATGGAAATAGGGCTCGTCCTTTTCGGGCGCGACAGGCCCGAAGCCCATCTGCCCGCCGAGATCGTGCGGTCCGTTCATGTGGCGCTCTCCGACTTGCGGGCAACGGCCGTGCCGATCATCGCATCGCGGCTGACGAGATCGGCAAGCGACTGCTCGTCCATGCCTTCCGTACCTTCGGGCCGCTCGGGAATGACGAGGTAACGCAGCTCCGCCGTCGAATCCCAAACGCGGATCTTCTGGTTCTCAGGCAGCATCAGCCCGAATTCGGCCAGCACGCCGCGCGGATCGATGACGGCGCGCGAGCGATAGGCCGGCGCTTTGTACCAGACCGGCGGCAGGCCGAGCACCGACCAGGGATAACAGGAGCAAAGCGTGCAGACGACGAGGTTATGGGTCTCGGCCGTGTTGAAGACGGCACGCATGTGCTCGCCCTGCCGGCCGGTGTAACCGAGGCTTGATATCGCCGCCGTCGCATCGCGCTTCAGCCAGTCGGCGAAATCGGCATCGCTCCAAGCCCTGGCGACGACATGGGCGCCGTTTCTCGGTCCCACCTTGGTCTCGTAGGTATCGACGATCGCATCGATCGCCGCCGGATCGATCAGCCCCTTCTCCGTCAGCAGCGTTTCCAGCGCCTTCACGCGCGCCTGCATGTCGGAATAATGATTGTCATGATCGTGCCCGTGGGCGTGCTCATCTCCGTGAGCATGGTCGTCGTCATGGTCGTGCAAGGCGATGCCCTCCCGAAACTGCCCGCTCTTTCTAACATATGCCGCAGGCCCGCCAAGCCCTTCTATGTCTCATCCGCTTTTCCGCTAATCTCCTGCCATGAATATCCTGATTCTCGGCGCAACCGGCTTTATAGGCTCCGTCGTCGCGGCCCGGCTCGTTGCCGACGGCCACGTCGTAACCGGGCTCGGCCGCAATCCCGTACGTGCCCGTTTGAAACAGCCGGCGATCGAATGGCGGCGCGCAGATCTATCGCGCATGACGAAACCCGCCGATTGGGAAGATATCCTCAAGGACCAGCATGTCGTCGTCAATTGCGCCGGCGCCCTGCAGGACGGCCTGTCGGACGATCTGGCGGCCACCCAGGCAGAGGCGATGCTGGCGCTGTATGCTGCTGCAAAGTGCTCGTCGCGCCAGCTCATCGTGCAGATATCGGCAAGGACGGCAGGAGCGGCCGGCGACCTTCCCTTTCTCGCCACCAAGCGCCGCGCCGACGAGGCGCTCGCGGCAAGCGGCCTGCCTTACCTCATCCTGCGCCCTGCCCTCGTGCTCGGCCGCAAT